>NZ_JAPHPY010000005.1:0-173754 GCF_026241575.1 Vibrio sp. Sgm 5 | reverse complement strand
AAGAGGACGGGTAGAGCTTCAATAAAGGTGCTTTGGGAAGGATGGTTTAAACTACAAACCATCCTTGAAGGCTACGAGCTAGCAATGTCTCTTGAACACTAGACTTGTGATCAAGAGACAGGCCAATTTGGCAGCCTTTTGGTTATTTAGAGCAAGGTAAAATCTCTAACGTATATTCCCCACTTTGGTTGACTGGCGGCGTATATTTAATTGCGCATTGTGTCGCATCTGATTTACCGTCGTCTCGAGCGTAGATATAGGCAGTGATCTCATCTTCGTCAGATTCGACACGCCAATCACTTTCACCGTGTCTATCGTCTAACTCTGCTACGAGAATACTTAGACTAGATTCATCGGCGTCGGCATAACCATAACGAAAAGTACAACTGTTGCTTCCATTGACCTCACAGCCAGGAAACGGAAGATCCATTGCTGGTGTGTTTGGTGTAATTCCGGTGTCAGGACCAATATTTGAGACGTAACGATAGTGCTCTAAACCCGCTACAGCAATTTTCCCAAAACCGATCCCTAGGCCAGAAGCTATCGCACCTTTCATCCCTTCCAAGCGAGCTTCACGAGCATCGTCTTGAATGTTTAAAAAGCGTGGAGCAGCGGTGACAGCCAAAATACCAAGGATAACGATAACAACAACAAGCTCAATTAAAGTAAAACCTGATTTTCTTTTCATAAATCATCTTTTAATTAGGTTGATACGATAGTCTAATTTTTTTAATTTATATGGTGCTATAGACTATTAATTTCCATTAATGGTGAATTTATATGGTACATCCACTCTAAAATGGATTGTGATTATAGTGCCGTTTATTTGTGCTGGATAGTGCGGAAATCGTAAATCTAGCGTTGCAAATCTGTATGAATTGTAAAGTCGTAGAAACTGAGACTAAGAAGTTCAAATGTTGACACATTTTGATTGTGTTTTAGTGCGCTTTGATGAATCCTACGCAGGGCGAGAGTAGGGGAATTATTACTATCTGATATTCATTCTGCTTTCTAATCATAAAATCAAATATAAGAATGACATCGATGGAATTCGATTCTACAAACTTGCTTGCTATGGGGCTGATCTTCTTAGGCTCTTACGTTCAAACCGCGATTGGATTTGGCCTTGCTATTGTCGCCGCGCCACTACTCATTCTCTGGGCTCCAGAGTATGTGCCTGCACCTATCTGTTTGGTCGCATTGTTTATCTCGTTAATGAATGCGATGAAGCACAGAAGCAGCGTCGAAATTGGCGGTTTAAAGATGGCACTGATTGGACGTGTTCCCGGATCAATTGCTGGTGGCGTCTTACTGTTTTTCGTTTCGACAGAAGCATTAACTTTATGGATTGGCTTTTTGGTTCTGTTTGCCGTTTCCGTCAGCGTGTTGCCATTTCGTATTGAACCTACGCCAGGTCGTATGACTTTTGCTGGATTCTTTTCTGGTTTATTTGGTACGAGTTCTGCTATTGGTGGACCACCAATGGCGCTTTTATTGCAACATCAAGAAGCAAATCAGTTACGTGGTAATCTGTCAGCGTTTTTTGTGTTCAGTTCTATTATCTCTTTGATTGTTCAGATCCCTGTGGGTTTCTTTAACTTACATCATCTGGTGATTACTTTGCCCTTGCTACCAGCGGCCGCACTTGGTTACTGGTTAGCGGTAAAAACAACGCAGTCTTTACCAAAAGAAAAGATTCGTTTTGGCGCTCTCACACTGTGCTTTGTTAGTGGTATTACTGCGGTGATCCAAGGTCTCTCTTTGTAGTTATCCGAGAAGGTCAAATTCGCTTTACAAAACGCGTTCTCACTATAGAATCGCGTCACTTTTCTTTGTCGAGTTAGTTATGAACAACAGTCGTTACGGCAATTTCATGGCAGCGTTGTCCTTTGTAATCTGGGGATTACTGCCTATTTACTATCGTTTTTTACCTAATGCTTCAATGGATGAACTATTGGCACTGCGCATTATTGGTTCAGTTCCGGTTGGTTTTATTATGGTTTTGGCGATCACCCGCCATTGGCCTAAATGGACGACAATTTGGCAAGATAAAAAGTCACTATGGTATACGTTTGTTGCCAGTAGTTTGATGTGTATATCCTGGGTGGCGTTTACGTGGGCGTTAACGAATAACCGTGTTATTGATGCTAGCTTAGGCTTTTTTATAGGCCCGCTTGTCTCAGTGGCCCTTGGGGTGTTTGTCTTAGGAGATAAGCTTTCAAAAGGGCAGTTTATTGCGATATTACTGGCATCAATTGGTGTTATCTACCAGGTGATTCAATATGGTCAGTTACCTTTAGTTGCGTTGACGATGGGGTTGTTCTTTTCACTCTATGGCTTATTCAAGAAAAAGATCAATTATGATTGGAGTACAACGCTTTTTGTCGAAGCCATTGTGTTAACACCGTTTGCCTTAACGTATTTATTTATTAAACAGTGGAGCTTTGGTCAGCTAGCATCAACGGTTGATGTAACAACATTTATGCTCTATTTGGGGAGTGCTCCGGTTACGCTATTACCGTTAATTTTCTACTCCATTGCTATTCGTATTACTAACTTATCAACGGTTGGTTTAATGCAATACATCGAGCCGAGTTTACAGTTTGTTTTAGCCGTTGTATTTTTTGGAGAAGTATTCGATAGCGTAAAAGCCGTGACATTTGCATTTATTTGGGTAGGGCTGCTATTTACTATCTTTGAAGGGATCGCCAAACTTGCCAAGCGCAAAAAGCTTGCCGACCACTCACTTTAATTGATTCCTTCTTTAGATTCATAGGGCTAGCTTATATTTAATATATAGTTAACCCATAATGAACTCTAAAGAAGGAATTGTCATGATTACCGCTCTCTACGCTTCTGTCCTCACGCTATTGCTCATCTGGCTTGCTTTTCAAGTCATCAAACAAAGACGAAGTAACAAAATTGCTTATGCTGACGGGGGCGTTGAAGCGCTTCAAATTGCTCGCAGTGCGCAAAGTAATGCAAGCGAATATATTCCCATCACCCTCATTCTCATGGCATTACTTGAATACAATGGCGCCCCAGTCTGGTGGATACATCTTGCTGGTATCACGTTCGTCATTGGCCGCGTCATTCATGCAAAAGGGATACTTGGAGAAGAGCTGAAAGGTCGTGTTACCGGGATGAAGTTAACCTTCTTGACTATGATTGGTTTAGTTGCACTTAACTTAATCTACTTGCCCTACGATCACTTATGGTAAAAAAATCAACGTATTTACCCCCAGCTTGGCTGCTTGTTCTGGTTGGCTTAGTACTGAACATAGCAGCAATTATCTTAACCAGTGTGGTGTTGGATAAACTTGGAAAAGAGACAAGCCTTCTTGCTGATCAAAAAGCTGATAATCTTTATTCGATTCAACTTGCTTGGAACAGGGTTGAAACGCTAGAGCGAAAACGGGAAGTACTGTTATTGCATTTACATTTAGCTCAAAGCCAGAGTGTCTCCGAAGAAATGAACAACGTACTCAGAGCGCATTTGTCTGCTTGGACTGGTGAAAAGGTCAGCTCAATCGAAATCACTCAACTTCCAACTCTGATGGCAGAAATTAATTACGCTCAAGGTAACGATCGAAATAGAATTGATAGCTATTACCTTGAAAACTTGGAGATCAGTGAAGTGATGTCAGAGTTGGAGGAAAACATGGCTTGGTATAAAAGTATTGGCTTGTTTCTTCAAGTGTTTGGTTTGGCGTTAATTTTAGCGAGAGATTTGGCTCGTAACCCCTGAATTTTTCCTTATTGGTTGCTATTTGCGAAAATACGTTCGCATATTGCATTCTCAGTAATGCTCAATGGATCATTATTCATGGTGATTAATTGATATTAGTTGAATATCAATTGGTTGAGTTGTAACTGAAAATTGGCACATCTAATGCTTGAGTCAGAGTGACCCTTTAAGCCGAGGGTCACCTAGCCAACTGACGTTGCTAGTGAACTAGATTGTTCACAAGTATATATAGCCAATCACATCTTTTGTGGTTGGCTTTTTTTTCACAATCAATTCACGGATGAATTGTTACAGTTTCGGGTCGAAGAGTCGCGATAGCTGTGATAGTTTTCGCCCGAGTTGAATCATAATTGGTTGTATTAATGAAGAAAATTGTACGTTTGGTTGGTGTGGCCTCCATAATGGGGTCTCAGTCTGTGTATGCAATGAGTGAAAAAGATTGGGATATTCTGACTGACATTGGTGCGTATGGTCTGGTTGCTACCGCAGCGGCCGTCCCTGCTTACAAAGGGGATTGGGAAGGCTTTTGGCAAGCGGGGTTCAGCATTGGTGCTGCTTCAGGCATCGGTTTGATCGGTAAAACCACTATAGATGCAGAACGTCCGGATAAAAGTGGTAACGACAGTTTCCCATCCAACCATACGGCTAACGCTTTTGCTTCGGCAACAAACCTTTATTTACGTTATGGTTGGGAAGCTGGTTTACCTGCATATGGTGTTGCAGCACTGGTGGGTGTAGGGCGTGTGGAGGCCAAAAAACATTATTGGCGTGATGTTCTTGCTGGTGCAGCTTTAGGTACGTTGAGCGCGTATGTCTTCACTGATGCTTATGATGAAAATGTGCAGCTTGTCCCATGGGTGACGAGTGAAGACGTTGGTGTATCGCTGACTTATCATTGGTAATTTTGTACGAGCACGATCAAAAGAGCCTCGGCATACCCGAGGCTCCTGTATTATGACTTTTCGTTTCTAAGTGCAGTTTTTAGAACTGGGCCTTAATCCAAATCATACGGTGGTCTGAAGAGACATCTTTGCCATTGCCGTACTTACCGATACGGTCGTCGTTAAACAGCTTACGACCTTCTTCATATGATGCTGCCCAGTAAACACCAGAATCAGCCACATTTAGGTTCGCTGATGGCATCGCATAGTCAACACCAAGACCGAATGTAGACGTAATGCGGTTTGGAATTGGGTGTGTTGAGTTTTTGTCTACCGCGTGCTCGGCTGCACCATAGCTTGTTGGGTAAAGCTCGCCATTCATCACATCTTGGTTTACCAACGGATCATTGTGGAAGTCTTGCATGATTTCACTAAAGCCATCGCCATCCAATGGGTCAAGGTTTTGGTCACCCATCATCACAAACTTCGCACCTTCAGCTAAGCCACCTTTGTTGCCTGCATCATCGTAGAAGTATTCTTTACCTTGTACATAGTGATGCCAGAACTCAACTTCTGCACCGTTTTGAACTTTGTTTTTACCTGGATCGAACACCGGTGGAGTAGGGTGAGACATCAATAGATGAACAACTTCGTCGCCTTTTTCTGTTGGGATAATAATCGGAGCATCTACGTGGTTTTTAGAGGACAGACGAACAACATCCCACTCTTCTGCTGTGTACCAATCGTCACCGCAGGCCATGCCATCAGGGATCGTTTGTGAACCGTCACAGATAGTGATGGTTGGGATTTCTGCCCCTTCCATGTCTTTCCACTTGAACTCTTGGAAAGTTCGTGTGTTTTCTGTGTCAATTTTGTATTTAGACATCAGTGCAAATGCGTATTGACCATGATAGAAACCAAAGCCCCATGCATCGCCAGGAAGTTGGCCTGCAGTGCCATTGTTATCTAGGTCAAGGTCACTGTTTAAGCCTGTGTTGGTTGAGTAAGATTCCGCATAAGGATACTCAATAGGCTCAAGGTTAGCTTCGCCACCGGCGCCTTCAAGGCTTTGTGCGATAGATAGGTAGTTTTTCTGGAAACCTTCCAGTGCGACTTTATCTTCTCCAGTTCCATCATTATTGAATTCCGCCATCATCAGAACATCAGGTCGGTTTTTTTGAATGATGGCTGCGACGTTACGAATTTGAATGACTTTCTCAGCCATTGTTTTATCTTCGTCGGCGATTGTGCCGTCAAGGTAAGCCGTTACCAGCTCAGTTTGCTTTGCTGGTTCAACTTGCATTTCTGCAACGAGGTCTTCAAAAGTACTACGATCAAAAGAGAGGTTATAAGTGGCGATCTTTACTTCTTTAGGTTGAACATCTACGTATTCGGTGTCGTCGTTGCAGCCAGTAAGTAACGCAGCGCCGATTAGGAGAGCTAAAGGGGTTTTGATGTATTTCATTAGTATGCAATACCTTATAATTGGGTTCGCGCAAATACTAAAGTTATCAGTAGCTTTTGTAAGCGATCTTCGTCACACAAACGATTGCGTAGTTGCACTAATGATCAGGTTTTGTGTGATTAATGCAATAAGTGCATCATTTTCAACAGTAGAAGGTTATATACAATCTGTTAAATAACGATGTCTATTTTATTTAATTGGAATGGATTTATAGCGTTAATTGATTGAATGAAGTGGATTTTGTGCGCATACAAACTGAGTTTAGGTGAGAGACGTTTTTCTTTATACTGTGCACGTACCAGAAGTGAGGACGACCTCACCGCTCTCATCACTATCGGGGACGGCCCCATTTGTTAGGGATCTCTCAATGGCTTGGGCAATTCTTTTTCTTGCGGGTCTATGCGAAGTCGCATGGGCTGTTGGGCTTAAATATTCTGAAGGCTTCAGCAAACTTGGCGCATCAGTATTCACCATCGGTTTTATGGCGTTAAGCTTTTGGTTGCTTGGTATTGCGCTTAGAACGTTACCACTTGGTGTTGCTTATGGTGTTTGGGTGGGCATTGGTGCGATAGGAACGGCGATTGCCAGTATCTATTTATTTAATGAGCCAGCGACATTGGTCAAGCTCATAAGCTTACTGTTGATTATTGCTGGTATTGCAGGCTTAAAGTTTGCGGCTTAAGTTCTCAATCATTGATAAGTAAAAGCCAGAGTCAGACTCTGGCTTTTCGCATTTTAAAGCAGGTTCTTGCCTTGTTAGCGTTTCATAAATGGCAACTTTAAGTGTTGTCCAAATACGTTGATAAGCGCGCCCGTAACAATCAGTGCTCCTCCTAAGTAAGTCCAAGCGGACGGTAACTCACCAAAGAACACGATCCCCAGCAGTACTGAGAATATGATTTGGACATAAGAGTAGGCGGAGGCTTTACCGGCTTCCTGTGTTTGCATGGCTTTGGTTAAACCAAGTTGGCCAATTTGGGTAAATACACCAACGAGAACGAGCATCAAGGTCAAGTGCAAATCCGGCATCACGAACTGATCTCCGATGAGCAGGATAGATGCTGGAAGTGCAACCAATGGAAAATAGAAAATAATAACGGAGCTGTCTTCTGTCTGACTGAGTTTCCGAACAATCACGTACGCAATCGAACTACCAAATGCACCTAATATCGCGATCATAACACTAAACATCGGAAGGGCATGTTCAGCATTAGGGCCCGTTTCCGAACTGACCATGACATAGACACCCAATAAACACAGCACAATACAAATTAGAGTCGAAAACTGAATGCGCTCCTTAAGGAAGAAGACCGCGAGCAGTGCAGTAAATACAGGATGAATGTACTGAAAAATGGTCGCTTCTGCTAAGGGTAGCGTCGTAACGGAATAATACACACACATGAGCGCCATCGTGCCAACCGCGCCTCGCGCAAACAACAAGGGTTTGTTATTGCCCCAAACTGATATGCCTTTGCGTTTTACATCTAGGTAACTGATCACGAGTGAAACTAAAGCCCTCGCTGCGACAATTTCAAATACAGGTATGCCATGTAAGCTGACATGCTTAACAGTGGCTGACATGAGAGCGAAACCAAAGGCAGAGATCACCATAAAGCGCACACCAATGGGAATCATCGAATTGATTGAATTAGGCATCTTACGGCTCGTTTATTGAGGGAGATCGCACTTTAGCATACTAGACTGACAAAAAGATCAGCACCTTGTGATTAAGGCTTCGGATCTTATTGAAGCAAGGTAGACTGTCTCGTTCAGATATAGAAATAATAAATACATAAGGAGAAAGGGATGATTCCTATTCAAGCAACGCATGTATCTGGTGTTGTGATTTCCGAATTCGACTGCATCAAGAAAATGTTGTTATTAGAGCGAGTCAAAGGTGGTTATTGGTGTCATGTAGCTGGTGGGATCGAAGAAGAGGAAACTGGTTGGCAAACGATCGTTCGAGAGCTCAAGGAAGAAACACAAATTGAAGACGTCGAGCTTCACAGTGCGGATTTTCTTGAGCAGTTTTATGAAGCCCACAAGAACCGAATCATGGTCATCCCTTGCTTTGTTATGTTTTGTAAACCCAACCAAGAAGTGGTATTGAACCACGAACATACCGATTATCGTTGGTGTTCGTTAGAAGAGGCAAAACAACTTGCCCCTTTTGCTAACCAGCATCAACTCTATGATCATGTGTGGCAAAATTATGTAGATAAAGCACCAACACCATTTACTCATATTAAACAGAGCTAGATTCAAACAGGAAAAACGATGTACGAAGGGTATGAAACAAGCCACCCGCTGCAAATTTCTGAACGTATTACGATAGAGCCATTAATGACTAAGCACGCCAATACGTTACTTGAAGTTGTCAATAAAAGCCGCGACAGCCTGTCTCGTTATCTGCCATGGACAGAGTTCGTAAAGAATCGACGCGAAGCCGTGCGTTACATTTCTCAACGTATCAACAGTCGTGTAAGCGAAGCACACTGGTTTGCGCTTTTACTGGACAATCAATTTGTCGGCGTTCTCGGTATTAAAGGTGTGAACGAAGAGACACGCGTAACCGAGGTGGGGTATTGGCTTGCAGAAAGTGGGCGTGGTCATCGTGTCGTCAATCAAGTGCTCTCTGCCATCATTCCGTTAGTGAAGGGAAGAGGGCACGCGAGCTTGATTCAGTTTCACTGTATGGAAGATAACATCGCGAGTATTAAAGTAGCGGAACGAGCGGGAGCCTCTTTAAAAGAATACGTTGATCATGATTTTGAAACGTTGGATCCGTCTCAACGATTAGGTATTTATGAGCTGAAACTAGCTGAAATCGATGCTTGATAAACATAGCCAAAAAGTAAATGTGGCGATATAAAAGAAAGAACAAATAGCAAAGGAATAGAGCGATGGAAATAAGCATTCGTCCCATTACTTGGCAAGAAGCAATGCCTATTCGCCATAAGGTATTGTGGCCCCAGAAGGCTATCGAGCATTGCATAGTAGAGGGTGATGAAGACGCTGAACACTTTGGGGCGTTTGTGAATGATGTTTTGGTTGGGATTGCCTCAATCTATCTTGATGACAACAAAGCAAGACTGCGCAAATTTGCGGTGTTACCGGAGTTTCAAAGATTAAGCATTGGCTCTTCCCTGATTCGATATATTTTAGCGAATTTACAGTTGTCACCCGTTGAATATTTTTGGTGTGATGCGAGGGAATCTGCTCTGGTTTTCTATGGAAAGTTTGGGATGCAAGTTGAGGGTGAACGCTTCTACAAATCTGAAATTCCTTACTACAAAATGAAGCTTGCGCTTTAAGCAAAATAATCTGAGTTTGAACTCTAACTTCCTTATTGCGTTAATAGTCAGAATGTTGCCCTTGTGTTAACGTTGAACTGTACATAAGTGCGACATTGCCCGTTATCGGGTGCACAAGGAGATAAACATGAACGCGATCGTCGACGTCGAAGTGGGTCAATTACTACAGCAGAAGTTGGATAAAGTCAGAGCGGCGTATAACGCAGAACCATTCCCGAGCTTAGACGCCAGAAAGCAAAAGCTTAATCTTCTCAAGCAGACTATCTTGGATAACCAACAAGATTTAGTTGAAGCGTTGAGTGAAGATTTTGGCTACCGCTCTGAGTTTGATACGGCAATGACAGATGTACTACCGACCGTTGCTCAAATCAACTACACCCTAAAGCGCCTCAACAAATGGTGTAAACCAAGCCGTCGTCATGCTGGTTTATTGCTTGCTCCCTCAAAAGTTACGGTGGAGTACCAACCTGTTGGTGTTGTTGGCATTATTTCTCCTTGGAATTTCCCGGTCATTCTTAGCTTGTCCCCTTTGGTAACGGCTCTTGCAGCCGGAAACCGAGTCATGATTAAGCTGAGTGAATTTACGCCACTGACAAATAAAGTGATCACTGAGATATGTCGAGCATTGCCCGATGATGTCATTGTTGTCGAAGGGGAAGCAGAGGTTGCTCAAGCATTCAGCAAGTTACCGTTTGATCACTTGCTGTTTACTGGATCAACTAATGTTGGTCGTGCAGTGGCTCGTGCCGCCGCAGAGAACTTAACACCAATTACATTGGAGCTTGGCGGAAAGTCTCCGGTTATCGTGGCGGAAGACGCCAACTTAAATAAAGCGGTCGATGCTATTTTGTTCGGTAAGTGTATTAATGCGGGGCAAATTTGTGTTGCTCCAGATTATGCTTTTGTACCGGAGGGAAGAGTCAATGAGTTTGTTGCGCTCTTCTTGCAACGTTTTGATGCGCTTTACTTAAAAGGTCAAAACGAGCAAGGCTTTACTCATATCATCAACCAACGCCAGTACGACCGTTTAAAGGCTGTGTTGGAAGATGCTAAAGCCAAGGGGGCAGAAGTACATACCGTGCCCGAGACGAGTTCAGAAGGCCGACGATTATACCCGCACCTAGTCACCAATGTTTCAGAAGAGATGACTATTATGCAGGAGGAGATTTTTGGTCCCCTTATGCCAATTAAGCCTTACCGTGATATGCAAGATGTCATCAGCTATATCAACCAGAATCAACGCCCACTTGCGCTCTACATCATGTCGGATGACAAACGCACGATTGAACATATTACCCGTAATACCCACAGTGGTGGTGTCGGGGTGAATGACACCATCTTGCACGTTGGCGCAGAAGACGCGCCATTTGGTGGTATTGGTGAATCTGGTATCGGTCACTACCACGGCGAGGAAGGCTTTAGAACCTTTAGCCATGCTAAAACGATCTTAACTACGCCAACTTGGCTTCCTCGTGTCGCTATGCTGATGGAGCGACGCGCTACGGCAATCAAAGGACTACAAAAGTTCTTTATGCGTTAACGTTGTTGATGTTTGAACGCTTAGGAATAAGAAAACCGCCTCGTGAGGCGGTTTTTGTTTGGGGCTAGAATATACGGTCGTGCAGCTTAAACTATGTAACTTAATGGCTGCCTAAACATTTGGTAGCCATTGGTATTTCTACTCTACACAGCTCCAACCTGTTGTATCAATCGAGTTAATCCAATCGGCAATCAACTGAACTCCTTCATCATGGACAACGTGTCTACCTAGCTCTGGCATCATGTTTCCGTTGTCGACATTGATACGGTAGTGCAATACGGAGTTTTCTGGATCGCTCGGCACAATTACATATGGCGATGGGCCTTTATGGAAGGTGATGCCGCGAGCACAAATGCCCATCTCACCAATACCTTCACGCCAGTATTCAAACTTGAATGGGTTGCTTGCAGCTTTACCTTCGGTACGGTGGCAGTGCGCACAGTTCACATCTAAGTATGCTTTGGCATAATCCAGTAGTTCTGTATTCGTCAGGTTACTTGCACCAGTCTCCGTATTAAAAACAGGGGTCTTAGGTAAGTTCTCAGGTGTATCTGGCAAGGCTTCTGTGAATAGTCCTAATGTCTCCCAATGTACTAACTGGTTAACTGAGGAGCTATCAGAAACGTCCTGTACGCTGTTGAGGTTACGAGCCTTCGGACCAATTGGAGAGAACCCCTTAGGTTGCGTATTGCCAGTGGGGTCGGACACGTCGGCTTCAACCTTGTGACACAGGGTACACTCGTTTCGGCTTGGCACTTCATAAGTGAAATTAAGCGTTTCACCGTTATGCTCCACACTTCGTTCAAACGGAACAGAGACTGCCGTCAGGTAAGCATCTGTTTTGTCTTCATTCCATACGTAAGGTAGGGCAATCCAACCACTGTCACGACGAATCAACAGGCGAGTCTCGATGAGCTCTTCATTTTCACCACGGGCATTATCGGTGCTTGAAGGAAGAGCAAAGGTTTTGATCAATACTGTGCCGACTGGGAAGTCGAATACCTCTTGCTCACGATAGCTTGCGGAGACTTCGTTTGGCATCACAACAAAACGGTATTTGCGTGCATAGTCGGTAAAGAGCTCAACGTTCATCTCATACAGCGTACCTTTGGCTGATGCAGCCAAGTTCAGGTTTTGCGTTGGATCTTTGGCATCTTCAAACAGATTGTATTGAGAAAGACTCACACAGTTTTCACCGTAGGTCGCGCTTTCTCGCGTAATGGCATCCCAGTTTATGCCAGACACATTTTCTACAGTACAACTCGCGTTGCCTACGATACCGTTTGGTGTATCTGGATTATCAGGGTCAGTAGCACCGTCTTCTGTTTGATTGTAACCATAAATAACATCATTAATCGTGACGGTATTGATGTCTAATGGCGTTTTAGAATCACAGCCAGCGGTTAGTAGCGTCGATTGCTCATTCTCGTACAAGAAATCGGCATTGGCTGGATCTTCGGCGTAGCGAGCAATGGCAGTAGGGTCCATATTATCAACCAATACACCTACGCTCGCTCCATTGTTGACTAAGCAATTACTTTCTGCGTCATTAAACTCCGTGAGGTAGTTCCAGTTTGTTGTTCCTGTCATGCCGTTTAAAGCATCGCGTAAAGGCGCAAACATTTGGGAGCGAATTAGTGATTCGCCCGCGCCATCGTAGAACAACGCAGGGAAGGCTTGATGATTTAAGGTATAAGCTAAAATCATATCTTCAATGAGCGAGCCGTTAGGGTTTGCGCCTGTATTAGTAATGGTGTTGTCGTGGAAATACATATTGGTCGGAACCGGATTCCAACCCTGCATTACCGCATTACCCTCGGATGTGCCATTTAGCGGACTGTAGGCATTAGGGTCACCATTGACCAATAGATAGCTGGTCATGGCCAGCGCCATCGAATCATGGTTGGAGATGGTATTATTATAAAACTCACTGTTACGGCCAGATAGGATCACAACGCCAGTACCTGGCGGGACAATACCAACTACGCCACATCCACCAAGTCCGCTTTGACAAGTGGTATCAACGTAGTTCTCTAGATTGTTGTCACGAATCACGTTATCGAAGATACGAACATCATCAATTAAACGACCAATCGTAGTTGCTCCCGGTAAGTCAAACAGCAAGACACCGCCCGTATTGCCTAAAGCGAGGTTGTCATAGACATCAACGTTCGAACTATTTTCAATTTCGATACCTGCGATGTTCTTTTCCGCTACGTTGTCACGTATTACTGCTCCAATGGTTTGACCCACATAGATACCAGCATCGGCACTACCGTAACTCCAAGTGTCTTCAATCAATACGTTTTGGGATTTTACTGGGTAGATACCATAAGTACCACGTAGGTTACCATCTTCATCACGGGCACGTGGCACTTCGAGCCAGACCGCGGCAACATCGCGAATAATGATACCTTCAACACCATCGGCTTTTATGCCATTTTTTGACGCTTCTGATACTTGCAAATCAGAGACAGTGATATTAGAACCGCCACTGATTGCGATGCCGTCTTTACCATCAACATTACTAAAGTCGAGGTAAGTTTGATCAATACCTGCACCGCGTAAAATGAGGTTGTTTTTTGAATCGACCGTTAACTGGTTATTCATTTTAAAACAGCCAGCAGGTAAGGTCACAACACTGTTGTCCTCGGCCAGTTCAACAAGGTTTTCAATCGCAGTGACTTCTGCTGCGCTTGCCCATTCTTGTCCATTTCCACACAACTCAGGTGTGCCGTATTCAGACAGTTCATACCCGCTTGAGGATTGCGGTTCGTCATAATCATCACTGTTACAGCCAATTAAAAGCGTGGAGCTTATTAGCGTAGCGACAACCGTTTTGTTTATTCCATGCATGATTTGCTTCCCTGTAATTAGTTTTATTGACTCAGTCAGGAATAATTAGAAAGAGTGGTTGTATTGGATGCCGTAGATGTAGGCATCGCCCTCTGAACGATAGGCAATATCAACACCCGGCAGAGCGTGTGGTTCAAGTGGCTCAGTAAACGTGACTTCTTCAGCATCGATAAAGGTAAAGCCAAAATCGATTCGGCTGTTTTGATTGAAAGCGTAGGTTGCACCAAAGCTATAATTGATTCGGTCGGAATCTGGTAAGCTGATGCTCTTATCGTTCACGTTAGGTGTCTCGTCGTAGGCAATACCTGCGCGAAGAGTGAAAGAAGGGTCGAGCTGATAAGTTGCCCCTAACGCATACTTGAAGGCGTTTTCAAAGTTCTCATCTTTTTGCAGAACTTCTTGTCCATCGACGGTTGCGCGAATTTCCTCAAATACATTCCAACCCGTCATCATCACACTGTAGTGAATAGCAAGTGGCGCTGTAATCTGATGGAAACCAGAGAACTCAGTGATGCTTGGTAAATTTAAGGTTAAGTCACCAGTCACTGTTTGACGTGGCATCGAAATCGAGCTTGGAATATCTGAGTAATAATCACCTTCAAAATCTACATCAACTTTGGAGCGGTAACTTAAGCCAAAGCGATGTTTTTCGTTTATCTCCCACAGCGCGCCTAAATTAAAGCCATAACCCCAACCATCACCATCTAGTGATTTCGCAACGTCGCTGCGAGCAAAATTAGCGCCGGTATCGGCATTGATGGCATCAGCAAGGATTCCAAGGGTGCGAGTAAGCTTGGCTTTACCATAGACAAGGCTTGCTCCAGCACTAACACTGAATTCATCGTTGATGCGGTAGGCGATAGTTGGATTAAAATTGACGGTTTCTAAACTGGTTTCTCCGCCAATTGGGCCCGCTAGATAATCATCAGGATATTCAGTGGCAAGGCCAAAGTCGGTAAATATACCAAGTCCCCAAGACCATGAATCGTTGATAGGGGTGGCAATATAAAACGATGGAACGATCACATTATCAACAACGTCATTGTTGGTTAGCTGATTATTAAAAGCGTCTGACGCACCATTACCGGTGACTCGAACCTCTGGCATGATGTAAGCGGCGCCGATAGAAAGCTCGTATGAGTCAAACATCGTAATCGCAGCAGGGTTGTGGGCGACAACTGATGCGCCATCGGCAATGGCTGCCTCTCCTGCATTGGCTCGTCCTAGACCCGCAGCAGAATGCTCAGATAACTGAAACCCCGCAGCGTATAACTTAGGGGAGCTGAGCGCTATCGCTATAGCAAGCGCGAGTTTTGCATTCCTTGTATTCATATCACTCTGAAACTCCATGTGTTTTTAGGATGCGTTTTAAATAAAAGTGCTTATGTACCCATAAAGAGGGTGAGTAGGTTATTCACGAAACACTCATCTCAAGCATAAAAACAATTAACATACTTGTAACATTGAATTTCAAGATCTGTTATTTCCATCTCATATAACTAACGGGTTATGAATGTGCTTATAACTATCTGTAAATGTTATAGTTAAGTTCAATTTGTATCGTAGAGAAGCTTCACGAAAGCATTTGATTGCGTTTGATGTCCACGTTAAAAATGTGGCTTAAGTATCAGCAAATAGCGGGTTGTAACAAATCATTTTTTAGTACGATTGTTTTAAACGATTGTTTAATTGATATTTAAGGCTTAAAAGTCGAATTTGCGGAAATGATGCAATTTATCACTGAATCGGATGCTAAACTTTATGAACGATTAGAGCTTTTACTTAAGGAATAGAAAGCAATATGGTGCTGAATTGTTAGGATCGTCTTCGGGTGTACCTACTAAATCACACTTCGTTTCTGCGATCTCTTTGCCGAAGAGAGGGAAAAAGGGTGGTTGCTTGTCGATGTATCAATCGAGCAAAGGGCGCACGATCTTGCCCACTGTAGAGTGGAACGGGATGGAAAAGTGATCGAGATACAGCGTAATTCAAATCTATACGAGTAAGCCTACTTTGAACGCATTTTATACGATTGCTAAGTTGGCTCATTTGGACCATAATAATAAGACCATTTGGTCTGTAGGAGTTCAAGATGGCAACAGCAACATTAAAAAGCTTTAAACCTAAGCTGCCATCTAAGGCAAATTTTTGGTTTATGCTGGGCATTGAAGATGCCGAAACCGGTCGTACAGATGCGGTTCATAAAGGTTTTGAGCCAAAGGTTTATCGTAATATCGTTGAGCGCGTAAAGCTCTCTCAAAGCGAATTTCAGCACGTGACGCTTATCCCTGTCAGCACAATCAAACGACGTTTAAAAAATGAAGAACGTTTTAATACGCAAGAGAGCGATGCAATCTACCGTTTAGCAATGCTGCTCAAACTTGCAACGGAGTTGTTTGATGATGAAGAGCGCGCTTTGGGCTGGATGCGAGAAAACGTCTATGGTTTAGGAGGAAAACGCCCTCTCGACATGGTCTCTACCACGGTCGATTTCGAGATAGTTAAAGACTTGATAGGGCGATTAGAGCACGGGGTATTCTCGTAGTATGAAGCTCTATCGACTGACGCAAAAGAAGTTTTCCGAATCTCCATTTAGTCCGATTGGCGCAAAGCTTTACGGAGGGCGATGGAACTCAAAAGGAACCGAGGCCCTCTATTTTTCGGAGTCTGAGTCACTTTGTTCTTTAGAAGTATTTGTCCATGTTAATAACGATCCTGCTATTACGAGACTTTACGACTTGTATCGTATCGAGATGCCCGAATATCTGATTGCTGCTTTGGATGAAGAAGACTTGCCGGTAACTTGGCGATCTATACCCGCCAGTGAATCCACTCAGTACATTGGTGACCAATTTCTAAATGATCCGCATCCAGAGTTCGCGGCATTACAAGTACCCTCGACCATTTCCCCCCGCGATAACAACTATGTTGTGAATCCAAACCATCCCAAGATGAAAGAGATCATCAGGAAAGCAGAAAAGCTCGAATTTGCTTTTGATCCACGAATATTTAAATAAGATGCTCAGCGCTTAATAAGGTAAACGTTGAGCTTTCGTTTTTTATTGGTCTTTATCCCGAATTTGAGTGAGCGGCGTATGCGTTAGTTTTTGGCGGCCAGCTGTTGACCATCGCTCGTGTCGTTTTGGTAGCTGCTTAATACCACTTCAGCTCCTTTATAGGACAAATGACTTGCGTCGGTATACATCGCGTTATTCGCGTCGATCTTCATGACACAATTGCCTCTCTGGCATATGTAATCAGTTAGGTCGACAAACTCAACGTGTTCGAACTGCTCAAAGTACTGAGCAAGAATCGCAATATTCTTCTGATGGGTTTGTTTTGGGGCAAAGTCGCACTCTGTGCCTTTTTCACCGCCGAATAAGCGGATTTTCCATAAGCACTCGCCAATAGCAAAAGGCGCAGAAGGGGTTGGCCCAAATACCACTATCTCTTTGTCTTCTAATCCCTTCAATAATTGCGTCAGCGAAGCTTGATAGTTTTTACTGGAAAGCTCTTTTCCGAAGTTAGAGGAAATGACGACCTGTCGAATAGAAGGAGTGTTTTGAATGGTTTTGACTGCGTTGGTGAAGAAATCGTGACAAGATTGCCCGCTAACGCCAGGAATCACGTCGATATAGCCAATCGCACAAGAATCTTGAGTAAGTTGGACCACTCCTGCAGGCGTTTCACGTGCTAGTTGTTGAACAAATACCATACTATGACTATTTCCTAAAACCGCGACTGTCGGCTGCGATGAAGAAGAGCAGGCGTCGTTTACATTTGTATTACCGTTGCACGCTAATCCGTAGCCATTATTGACACGCATGGCCTCAAAAAATGCATTTCGGTCAGGGAAACCACCGCTTGTATGCCCAATAAAGCCAAATGTAAGCAGGGGCACCGTCACCAATACAAGTGAAGCGGTGAGTGTTTTCATGCCGATTTTTCTTCGGCTGCGAAATGGTTTCTCGACAAATCGCCAAGTCATGTACGACATTATTGATAGCATGCCGACATAAAGAAGGAAGCTGAATTCTTGTCCGGCCGTTAGTACATAACGATAAAATACCAAAAGTGGGATATGCCATAGATATAGGCTGTAACTGATTAAACCGATAAAGACGATCCATTTTAAGCTAAGTACCTTACCGCACGTATTTTGGTTTGCTGAAAACAGAATGATCAGCGATGTACCAATGACAGGAATTATTAACATAAGGCCCGCACCATCTTTTGACTTATCGAAGAACAAGGCTGAAGCCATGACTAAAACCACACCGATGACTGCGAGCGTATTGTTTGGTGTTACGTTGGTTTTTCTCATGATGAGGGCAATCATTGATCCTGCGGCCAGTTCCCATGCTCGCGAAAAAATCATATAGAACGCGAAATCGGGGTCGCCACTCGCATACCAAATCGTCATTAAACTCAATAAAAAGACACCAATAAAGAAGGCAAGGTACGACATGATTTTATTTCGGGCGAGCAACATCAATAGCAATGGAATGACGATGTAATATTGCTCTTCAACGCCTAGACTCCAAGTGTGGAAGAGTGGGTTGGCCTGCTCCTCTAAACCAAAGTAATTGTGACCCTTCAAATAAAGTAAAACATTAGAAGCGGATAAAATGGATGAAACAGAAAATTCACTGACTTCTTTGTGCGCTTGAGGAAGAAATAACCACCAAGACAATACATAAGTCACTACAATAACCAGTAACAACAACGGTAAGATACGACGGATGCGTCGCTCATAAAAATCGGCAAGGCTGAATTGATTTTTGTCTAAATCATTGATGACAATGGTAGTAATGAGATAACCACTGATCACGAAAAAAACATCAACACCAACAAAACCACCAGCAAAAGCTTCGATGTCTGCGTGGAATAAGATAACGAGTATGACCGCTAGTGCTCTCAATCCATCTATTTCTGCTCGGTAAGTCATGATCTTCTCCATTTATGTAGCCAACGTTTGTTGTTCATCCTTGGGGGGGGGGACTTGATGTCAATTAGGTTGTTCTATCCATTGGGATAGCCTTTGAGCTTGTCGATAAGCATTAAAGTATTTGAGGACTCGTTGTCGTCCGCGTTTGCCCATTTCTTTACGCTTCTCCAGAGATAGCTCCGCAAACTCATTAATGCACTGAGTGATGTCGTCAACACTGTGTTGTTTTACAAAAAATCCAGTCTCATCGGTGACGATTTCTTTGCATCCCATGACGTTTGAGGTGATCACTGGTGTGCCAACTGCCATTGCCTCTTTGAGTACAAGAGGCCCGGTATCGACACAGCCAGTACGCGAGTAGCAAAACGGAGCCACGAGACAATCGTATTTTGGTAAATTGTCCTTTACCCAGCTGTGTGGTTTTGCACCCAAAAAGGAGACGCAATGAGTCAAACCAAGCTGGCTAGTCATCGAAACGAACTCTTTTTTCATAGGGCCAGTGCCGATGACATCAAGATGGACATTAAGCTTATTGGCGATAGGGACTAACGCCTCAAGTAAATATTGCAGACCTTTTTGCTCAACGAATCGCCCTAAAAAAACCAAACGTAATTGTTCTGAGTCTGTCTTTTTTTCGGGGGTGAATAGCTCAGGTTTTACACCACAGTGGAGCAATTTTACGTTTCCGTTGGTCATATTTTGAAAGTCGTTATACATGTCATCGCAAACAGCGACTGCGAAGTCGCTGGCGTTGATCTTCTCTTTTACATCAAACGGAGACTCATAAACGTCATGCCCGTGAGCAACAAAAGAGCAAGAAATATTGAGCAGTTTAGCGGCGACAATGGCATGTGCTGCTGTGTGCTGACAAAAGTGAGCATGAACGTGACCAATGCCTTGCTCAGCGAGTTGGAATGCTAATTTAAGCCCTGTACCCATTAACGACTTCTTCGGAATACCAGATTGTTTGAAGGCAAAGTGACATGCTTTGAACAGCCCCTGAACGCGAAGGTGCTGTAGGCCCTCTGTCTTAATATTCTTACCAATTTCGATAACATCGTAAGTAAAAAAAGATTCGCAAGGTTCGATTTCAAACGTAAAAACTGTCACGTCGTGGCCACATGCCTGAATGGCGTCCACTTCAGTTTGAATGAAGGTTTCACTCAAAACTGGGTAGCTAGGTGTAATAAACGCGATTTTTTTCATTTTATGGCTCGCTTCTTTTCGTTCACGGTCGAGAAGGGAATTGCAAAAAACAAACCAAACAATCATCGACATAAAATCAATAAATTAGGGATAAATTTCTATTTTGAGAATAAAAATGACGGTGAAGTTTAAGGCGTTCTCAATTTGAAGTCTTTAATTGAGAAAAACCGTTCATGTTTGGGTATAACTGTTCTTTTATGAGGATTTAATCCGAAATTAGAATGGTCTAGATATTGCTACTTTTAATCGGTCAGAATCGTTCTAACAGGTGAAGAGGCATCATGGCATGGATAAAGTCAGTGTGATTATTCCAACCTATCAATGTTTGGAATATCTCCCCAAAGCGCTTGGAAGCGTGTTCAATCAAACGCACCGTAATTTTGAGGTTATCGTGATTAATGACGGCGGTGACCTTCGAACTCAGCGTTATCTTGAGTCGCTGCTTGATCACAGGCTTAGGTTCCTTAACACCGATGGGGTTGGCGTGGCTGAGGCGAGAAACTTGGGAGTAAAAGAAGCATCGGGTGAGTACATTGCCTTTCTCGACGCTGATGATTTTTGGCTACCTAACAAGTTAAAAATGCAGGTCGCCTTACATCAAAGCAATCCTGAGTTAGCTCTGAGTTTTAGTAACTATGTTCATGTCTCGGAGCGTTATGAACCCTTTAGTGATTGTTTTGGGTTTTGGAACCAACTCCAAGGCGAGACTGATGACGTACTACTGCTTAGCAAACCATTGGATATGATCATTGCCAATAATATTATCGGTACGTCCACCGTTATGTTGGATGCAAAGATGGTGGAGGCATTTCCTCTGTTCAAAGCAGAACTGCCTTACGCCGAGGACTGGGAGTTGTGGCTAAGAATTTGTGAAAAATACCAAGTGGGAGTAGTGAATTCAATTCAAGCTGGCTATCTGGTTCGCCAAGGTTCCATCACGAATACCAAAAATCGTAAATTACAGCAACTGGCTTGTGTGAATGGCATTCTAGAAACGTATCGAGAAAGTGCGTCATTCTATGATATTTCTCCTTTAGCCTTTAAAAAAGCGAACGCTAGAATCTTAGAAGGATATGCCGATTATTATCGAGAAGCTAAGTCTTACTCTAAGGCGATAGCACTTAATGTGCGCTCCTTGATTCAAGACCCTCAGTCTCGACGTTTGCGACGCATAATGGCGGATGGGCGAGAATTGGTACTATCGAATGTAAAGTCTACCCCTCAGCAATAATACAGCCTATTAAGCAGCAGAGATAAGGGTAGACACTGTATGAAATCAAAGATTGAAATTGAAAAGCGCACTACACTCAGTGTTCAGTTATTAGCAAAAGATTTAGAATTAATAAGTCAATGAGTGAAAGCGATATTCAGGCAAAAATTGCTAGCTTTACTTGTATAGAAGAAGCGCTAGAGTACTTTGATATTGGTTTTGATAGTCGCTTCATAGACAAACACCGTATCGAACTTGTAAAGCGGTCTAATGGTTATTTAATTATGAGCAAGCCGGACGATTGGTTTTCTGCCCGTCGTGCGTTTAAAAATGCTTACTGCAAAGTACAGCGCGGTTTATTAGATAAAACGACACGCTCAGCATGTCGTGGTTGTACGACATGCCAAAGAAGATAAACAATGTGGCAGTCTTAGCTTCTTTTTCGACGTCACGCTGATCCGATTTACAAAAGAACCCCGTCTAAAGAGCGGGGTTCTTTTATTTTTATGAACGGAAACGTTAACTTGCTTGATATTCTGGGTAGTCAAGTAAGCCTTTCTCGGCACCACCAAACAAGGTTGCAGGATCGTGTGCAGCTAACGGGTAGTCGTATTTAATTCGGTTCGGTAAATCAGGGTTTGCGATGAATGGACGGCCGAACCCCACCATATCTGCAAGACCACTTTTTAGTGCTGCTGCCGCTTTTTCGGTGTTGTAACGACCAGCGTAAATAATGGTGCCTTTGTAAGCTTCACGAACTGCAGTTTTAAATTCAGCAGGTGTCTCTGGCGCGTCGTCCCAGTCTACTTCTGCAATGTGGATGTACACAACGTTAAGCGCATTAAGTAAGGCAGCGGCAGCGGTGTACGTTTGCACAGGGGTTTTATCTACCGTACCGTTGAGTGAAGTAAATGGAGCAAGTCGAACGCCCACACGTTCAGCACCGATAGCTTGTGTCATCGCTTCGACAACGTCACCAAGGAAACGAAGACGATTTTCAATGGAACCACCATATTCGTCTGTGCGGTTATTGGCTTCTGAATCGATGAACTGGTTAACAAGGTAACCATTAGCAGCGTGCAGTTCTATGCCATCAAAACCTGCTTCAATCGCATTAAGCGCAGCTTGACGATATTCTTCTACAACGGCTTTGATATCTGCTTTGGTCATTTCACGTGGCTCGACAACATCTACAAAACCTGGTTCGTCGCTACCATTGTCGATGAATACTTTCACATTTTCTGCTTTCAATGCGGAAGAAGAAATTGGTTGTTCACCACCGATGTTGTCAGGGTGGGTTACGCGACCAACGTGCCAAAGTTGGGCAAAGATAGCGCCGCCTTTTGCGTGAACGGCATTCGTTACTTTTTTCCAACCAGCAATTTGTTCTTGGCTATAAATACCAGGAGTCCAAGCGTAACCTTGACCCATTGGTGAGATTTGAGTGCCTTCCGCGACAATCAAACCAGCAGATGCGCGCTGAGCGTAATACTCTGCCATGATCTCATTTGCAGCATTACCCGGTTGACTAGCACGTGAACGCGTCATTGGCGGCATAACGATGCGGTTTTGAAGTGTTAGAGCACCAAGTTGAACAGGTTGGAACAGTACATCTTTCATAATAAGCCTCGTTATTTGCTCGTTTGAATCAATTCGATTTGGTAACCATCTGGATCTTTGATGAAAGCGATATGCGTTTCGCCGCCTTTCATCGGACCTGGCTCACGTGTGATATTGCCGCCAAGTGCTTTGATTTTGTCGCATGCCGAATAGATATCTTCACAACCTAAAGCCATATGACCAAACGCGTTTCCGAGTTCATAGCTGTCTGTATCCCAGTTATAAGTCAGTTCGATCGTTGCACCGTCTGGTTGGTTTGCGTTACCAACAAAAACTAATGTGTAACGGTATTCAGTGTTCTCGAAGCGGTTCAGTTCAGCCATACCAAGCACTTTGGTATAGAACTCAATGGATTTATCAAGATCAGCAACACGGATCATAGTGTGAAGAAATTTCATATATAGCCTTCTTTTGTTTTCGCTTGGCGCTTAACTTTTCTGTTATTGCTAAGTACCTAATGGCGACGTTATAAGCCTAAATATATAAGGTTGCCTTTGAAACATAAAATTATCATTGATTATTGTTTTTATAATTTATTTTTATTGAACTGCTTTTAACGTAAATGATTTATTGATTGCATTTTATCTATGTATTTAACTGATAGGTTTGGCTTTTCTTTTCAAATCAGATTACTTAGAGTGCTTAATAGCTTCATACAGACGTATTGGGAATAGTTTTTAGGAGGGAAAATGAATCAATCCGTGTTAAAGGCCATGACGTGGCTAAAAGGGATATTAGATTCTAACCAGATTACTTATCAAATCGTCGGCGGTTTTGCTGCCCATTTGCACGGTGGAACACGACCTATTGCGGATATCGACCTGTACATCCAGAAACAAGATTCTGAAAAATTGCTTCCCCATATTGCGCCTTACATCAGTAAGCCACTTAAGCACTATCAGGAAGAAGGCTGGGATCTTGAGTACTTACAGCTTATTTATGGCCAACAAAAAATTGAAATCGGCCTTAGTCCAGGAACGCGAATATTTAGCTCAAAAAGCAAAGAGTGGGCGACGCTGGAAATTGACTACGCAGCAAATGTTATTTGTGATTTTAATGGAATGAAGCTTTCAGTGATCGATATTACAAGGTTAATCGATTACAAGCGTGCTCTCTCAAGAGAAGTGGATCTCATCGACATTCGAGAGCTTGAACGAATTCAACAGCAAGCTCAATAGGGGAGATATAATGGACAAATTTACCGCTTTGTTTGAGATTGCTCAGCGTAAGTCAAACTACGATGAAAACAATACTTGGTATCAGGGCTCCGTCACTTACTTCAAAGCGATATACTCGGAGTTGGAAGAAGTGAGAGATGAGGAAGTCAAAGGGAGAACATGCTTTTTAGAGGACGAACTGGGAGACGTGTTGTGGAATTATCTTAATCTTCTGATGGCCTTAGAAAAAGAACAGGGCATTGACGCTCGGTCTGTGATTGAACGCGCCGTTGAAAAATACCAAGCACGTGTGACTGCCATTGAAAATGGGAAGAGTTGGGCAGAAGTAAAGGCTGAACAAAAGTCAAAATTGAAGAATGAATTCGACTCGAAACAAGGCAACAACAATGAAACTGACTAAATACTTATTTTACTGCTAAAAGCGCTTAGTTAAGAATTCAAGATTACAAAAATTTTTGAACAACTGGATGATCTTTATATCAAATCATAAACGGTGAACCACCGGGAATGGGTTATTTGGATTGGTTAGGCTACATGTAAGAAATATCCAAATTGCTCAAATGTCGCACTAGTAAAGGATCAGGGAAGGTGTTTGATGGAGGTATCTCTACGCGAGATAACAAAGGAAAACTATGAGTCCGTCAGTGAACTCGATGTTACTAAAGAGCAAGAGTCTTATGTCGCTTGTAACATGTGGTCGCTGGTGGAATCATTCTATAACGATACGCACGTAACTCGTGCCATTTACCAAGATGAACAAGTTGTCGGCTTTTTTATGTGGGTTCGGGAAACAAAAGAAAAAATCTCTATTTGGCGTTTTATGATTGATGCCAAATATCAAGCGAAAGGCATAGGGCGTATAGCTCTTCATAAGGCGCTAGAGGAAATCAAACAGACTGAAAGCCTCCGTCAGATTGAAATTTGTTACAACCCAAACAACCCCATAGCAAAAACGTTTTACTCTCAGTTTGGTTTTATGGAAGTTGGTATGGACGAAGATGGCGAAGATATGCTCGCTGTTATCAGCCTTGAACCAATATGACAAGGCATGTGAAAAGGGCAAGCATCGTAGTTGGTGCTTGCCCTTTAGCGTTTTACTCTGTCGATAGATTAGCGATGAAAATCAGACTCTCATTCATTGGTCTGTTGATGTGCAAATCTTACTATCTCACTAACTTAATCGCATTTATTTAGTATTTGTCGTTGGCATAGGAGCAAGTAGCGCTTCCAGTTCCTCAGGAGTGAGTAGATCTTTCTTTTGTAAAATATCACTCTGTTCCAAAGATAACCGTGTCTTACTTATCAAGTATTTTTTTTGAGTTGGTGTGAGATCCTTTAAGGAGTCAATCAAATCTTTGAAGTGGTTTGTGTTCATAGCCTAGCTTTTCCCCGTTGACGTTTTATAATTTTCTAATGGTCTTAGTCCATATTGACTAAATAATCGTTAATTTGTTTATTAATGGTGACAAGCTCTTTATTAATTATAGCGATATCTGCGTTATCGGGAGCGATATTGTCACGTGTGTGTTCTTCAACTTTACCAAGAGCGGAGACTGCCGCTTCTTCTCCAAAGCTTGAAAGTATGCCTTTCAAACTATGAGAAAGAAGGAATAGTTCCGACCAGTTTTGTTCTGCATTGAGTTTATTAATTCTGTCTAAACCATCTTCGTAGTCTTCCATGTAGGTTGAGAAAACAGCAAAGATAATATCGACATCGTTATCCATGTAGGTGTTAAGTACTTCGAAGTTAATCATCTCTCATCTCCACTGTGGTATGTGTAAGTTAAAAGGCAAAGGTAATTGAGTTGAGTAGGAGCCGGAAAGGTAATCCTTCAACCAGTTCGACCAGTTTGGGGGGAGTGGTCGTTGCGATAGAAATTCGATACTTTCATCCAAGATGATATTAGGTGCTGATATGTTGTTGTCGGAAAGGTCTTTTAGTCTCAGCTCAGCTGAAAAGGGATACTTTTGTCGAAACTTTGGTTCCTTCGAATTATGCTGGGGGTGGTCTTTTAAAGGAATGCCAGACTTAGCCGCCACTAAGGTAAGCAAGCTCTGCTTTATTGCAAATTCACCAAAAAAGTCCATCAATGGTATCGCTTGCTTTAACAGCAATAAGGGGGTTTTACTTGGCACAGAGTAGTAATAGCTCAGAGATTGCATCAATTTTTTGTGCGCGTGTTCAGGTCGTGATTCCAGCAAAAGTAACTTACATTGCATCATTTGTTTGAATGCGGCGAGATCAATCTGCTGGTTTCGATTCAATTGCTTTTCGGCCAGCAAGCAAAAATCATTAAGTTTCAAAAGAACACGTTTCTTCTCATTCGGCGAGCGGAGTGTTTTAAAGTGCTCGCTGATGATGTCGACATAGGCGTTCATCGCTGATAGCCATTGTGAATCTGTAGAAGAAACATTTGAAGCGTACATATAACCTACATCGTACAGCCGATCAATTTGGCCTAGTTTGGCAAGGATTCTTGATACGGTTACTAATCTGATACTACTACTTGGTGTGAGCTCAAAAGCGCGATTAGCCAATATAGACGCATTATTTTGTTGGCCGAGACTTTCATAAAGGCCCACGAGGTTATCTATGGCACGCAAGCAAAGTGGGTTTCGTGTGACATAATCAGCAAGGATAGTGACTGCTTCACGAATATTTCCTTTCTTGTGCTGTACGAAAGCCTCTGCACAGATACGACTTGCGTGTTCCTTTTCTGTACAAAAAGGTAGAAAGTTTTCGAGTACATCAAATTGCTTCGTTTCTATGAGTGTATCGATAAGTAAAGACTCCACGCACACGCTTTGTGTATGCTTTTTATGCAGTTGAGCGATATCGGCGAGGGTAGGTCTTTCAATCTTACTTAGTTGATTTCCCACGTCTGCCAGTTGATGTTGTTCTTGCAGCGCTGCTAGCATTTTGTTCTTTAACGCTTTGGTTTGCAGTGGCTTGGTGAGTAAGTGACGAACTCGGCCAGACAAAGCCGTCAAAACAGTCTCTTGAGTAGCGTCGCCAGATATCATCAATACCGCTGTCGTCTCTGAAATGAGTTTTGCGCGGCTCATTAAATTGATCAGATCTAAGCCAGTCAGTTTCGTCGATAGGTGGTAATCCATCACAATGAAAGAATAGAAGCGAGTTTTGACCGCGGCGAGTGCTTCTTGTGCGCTGTTTACACAAGTGATGTTGGCGATTTTTGCGCCAAGCGCAACAAGTTGATGCCTGATCAACGTCGATGAGGTTGAGCAGCCATCTATCACCAAAATACCAATGTTCTCGACTTCAATCTTCCCTGCGGTCAAACTTCTTCCTATTTTACAGATTAGTACACTCTAAAATAAAATTAGTCATCGGATTGCATAAAGGCAAGCTGTTTCTAAGATTAAAAAGGGGCAACATGCCCCCCATCAACATTTGCGTGAATTAACTCTGCACAGAGTCCGTTTCTATTCTTCTTAGCAGCTCGTTCGCTTTTTTCATCGCTCTTCTTGCACTTGTCGACTTCCGTTTGTTCAAGAGGATGTCTGAGAATTGCAGGTACTTATCCGCCGTTTGAAATCTTAAGTCGTTAATATCTTGAAATCCCGTCGGAAAGTTTTCAGAAAATAGGTCAATATCTTTAACCAATTTGTCGAGATTGACGGTTGTTCTCGCTTGCTTCAAACGGTAGTAGAGCCCTTCAAATTCTTCTTGATAGAGTAAGCGAGCAGCATCGGCCGGGAATGGCAATGGATTTTGACTGTCTTTTGCTGTCTCAAAGAGTTTCATTTCTAAAACTGCATCTTTCATCGCATTACTGATTGCGATGTTTTGGCGGTGCTCATCAGAATCGGCAAAAAAGGTATTTCCAACTTTGATTAAAGTGACAAGTGCGGCTGCATCTCTTAGCTGTAACGCTTCATTTAAGTGCTGGCCGAAGACCTCGCTTGCAAGTGAACTTGGCACAAACGGGTACTCTTGATGAATTTGATGTAATTCTTGTTTTAGGTCATAAATTGACTTAGAGCCTTCAATTTGGGTGTAGCTTGATTTCTCTAACTGGCTGTTAATTTGCCTCGCGATAGAAAGTAACGTTGAATGCTTACTCGATTGAATATCCAGTGCAAGCACTTCAATTTTATGGGAGTCAGGATAGTAGACTTTAGCTTGTTGAAGAATTTCCTCAATCTGGTCGTAATTGGGATAAGTACTAACATCAGAGTTAAGTACATCATCAATCTTTGATTCGTAAGCACCAAGTAGGTAGGGCTTATACAGCCTTAAAAAGCCCGCTTTGATCACCGGATGCAGATCATGTTGTGAATCGATAAGAGATTTCGTGTTTTCTGGCGCGGTATCGAGTAGTGCTTGTGCTGAACTAATATGCTTTGTTTGCTGGTTTAATGCAGCCTCAAGTTGAGTGAGCTGGTCTTGTTGATCTTGATATACCAATCCTAAAAGCGTTGCGACGACAAGCGATGCTACGACACTCGTGTAAACTGGCCATCTCGTTTTGTTTATGTGCTGTTTAAGGAGTTCTGCACTAAGGTCCGTTGGTGCGAGTCCTTTATTTAGCACTTTCGAGACTAAAGACCATTTCGTGAGCGGGAAATGAGCGGGCTTAGTGACGCGAACATTTTTCTTTAGTGCTTCGTCAACCGGTGTACGTGCGTAAGGGTGTTTACAACTCAATAATTCATAGGTAATGCAACAAAGAGCAAAAATATCATCACTAAACTGAGGATCGTTTCCTGAGAGAATATCAAGTGAAGCGTAGTTTGGCGTAAACCCCAGAGTATCACTTTCTTGGGTTTTACGTTTAGCGGCATATTGGTCGTGCTTTAACTGTTGAGTTTTGGATACACCAAAGTCTAGAAGTTTAACTTTTCCTTCTGAGGTAAGAATGATGTTCGCAGGCTTAAGATCGGCATGAACCACGCCTAGAGAGTGGGCATACGCGAGAGCATCCAGAGTCTCATTTAAAATAGACAGCGCGGCCTTAAATTTAAGACCATCAGGGCGAGAGCGCTGAATCAGAGTTTCTAAAGTTTCACCATCCACATACTCCATGACGAGAAAATACACGTCGCCATCAACGCCAAAGTCGTAAACACGAATTATATTAGGATGGCTGAGTTTTTGAGTTTGCTGTGCTTCTCGAATCAACATTCGTGCGGTTTCAGGTTGGGAAGAGAACTCCTCCTGAAGAATTTTTAATGCGACGTAAGGTTTATCAGTCCCCGATGACTCAAGGATTTTGTCTTTTGCCAAGTAAACATCGCACAACCCGCCGTGCCCAATAAGTGATTCAATTTCGTAGCGACTCTTGATGGTTTCACCAACTAAAGACTGCGACGTTGAAGGTTCTCTTTGATTGCATGAAGTATTGTCTATTTTATTATCTAGAGAATAAGTGTTTTGATTTTGAGACATTTTTGTATTTGTCTCATTATTTAATTGGGCGGAGCCTTCATAATTTGAGTCAACAATCTTATCAACTGTATTTTCTCTTTTTTGAGTCTTTACAATTTTTGTTTTATCACCGCTCGTATCTTTATTTATAGAATTGTTTTTACTTTGGTCTTCCATCACAGAGGCTCCGTATAAATGATGGTGAAAATATATAGTCTAATAACTCATGAAAAATGATGACTTTTTGATTTCTCGGTCAAGCTAACATCGGTTTTTTGACGCGTGTAAATTGAAGTGTCAAAAATTTGAACCTCGTTGTATATTTTGTTCTGAGTAAAAATACCTGATTGCTTTGCTAGAAAATTAATTCATTATTCCGTTCTTGAAATATAAATATTATTTTATGGGTCGATAATAACTTAATTGTTAATAAATAAACGATCTAAACATAAAGAATGAAACACAAATATTAAGCAGTCCCTTTGGCGAGGTTTACATGACGTTGGTTTTAACCATAACGAGTTTTCATAAGTTCACTCCTGAGATAGAAGGCGAGTTCATCTTTGACGCAAGCGGCGAACACGAAAAAATTTCCTTTGGCCGCTCTGAACAATGTGACTGGACACTCCCCGATCCAGAAAGAGTCATTTCAGGTAAGCATGGTGAAATTATCAAGTTTGGTGACAAGTATTTGATCAAAGACTTATCGACCAACGGCACATTCGTGAACAACTCAGTCAGTCCAATCGGACAGGGCAATGAAATCGCTCTAGCTCATGATGATGTGGTGACCCTCGGCGATTATCAAATTCAGGTTAGCGTTCAGGAGAAGTGTTTAGAACAGGTGCCAGTTCAAAGTGTTGAATCAAATGAATCCTTTAACGAAGGCGCTAGCAGTAATTTCAATCATAGTGACTTTGGCATAAGCGCTTCTGAACTCTTAGAGGACAGTGTTTCTAATGAGTATCAGTTAGATATTGGCTTAATGGATGACTTTATTGAGCCCTCGATTCCTCCTCAGCAAGAACAAGATATATCACGTCTCGTCACAGAAGAACCGAACAGAACTCCCCAAAAACTGAGTGCCAGTAATGAGGCTGACGCGTTCATTCGCGGATTAGGTATTAGTCCGAATATGGTACCTGACGAGCAGAGAGAGATGTGGTTTCAGCAGCTAGGAGAGTCTTTTTCTTTAATGCTTACAGGATTAATGGAGACTTTACACAATCGAGCTGAATTCAAACAGACTAATCGCTTAAATCATACCGCATTTAGAAAATCTGAGAATAATCCACTCAAATTCTCGGCCAATTTAGAAGACGCTATGCATAATCTTTATAACCGGAAAACCGCGAGTTTTATGCCGCCTGATTCGGCAATAAAAGAGGCATTTAAGGATATTGAAAACCATGAACAAGCATTAATGCAAGGTGTGAATGGTACGGTAATAAGTGTTATGTCATTAGTTGATCCATCTTTAATATATTCTGAGTCACTTTCTAGTGATAGTTTGTTTAATAAAGTGATTCCGACAAGAAAGTATTATAAAAGTTGGAAAAGGTTCGAGGTTATTTATGACCAACTAACCAACGACGTTGTTAATAAAGAGAATCTTTTTTATTTAGATGACTTTGCCAAGCATTATGAAAACGCTCTAAGACGTGATAGTTAAGGTTTAATTATGAAATTAGTTAAAAGAATAGTATTACTGATATTAATAGTGACTCTCATTGGGTGTTCAGCGGCAAACTTAGTGGTTGACCCTTATGCGGATTTAGAAATAACGGCGAGCCATAATATCAATCCAGATTCTAATGGGAGGCCGTCACCAGTTGTTATATATATTTTCGAACTTACATCACCAACGGTATTTGAAAGTCAGGACTTTTTCTCAATATACGAAAGCTATGACAAAGTTCTGGGCCCCGATTTAGTCAATAAATTTGAGATATCCCTAACGCCAGGTCAAAAGGAGGTTTACCAAGCCAGTATGTCTCCCCAGACAAAGTATCTCGGTTTAGTGGCTGCGTTTCGAGACATCGAAAACTCGAATTGGAGGCAAGTGATCGAAGTTGAAAAGACAGGTTACAACACCTATCAAATCCACTTAGAAGACCTGTCTTTGTTCGTGAAATAATCTTGGTGACTATTCAATGACACACTTTTCCCATACCGCTTGGTGTGAGGGGATGTTTTTGCGTCCTCAACATTTCCAGCAAAGTGAACGAGCAACCGCTCACGAATACAAGGGGCTAGTTCACTTACAACACGCATACAATTGGGGCGTATCATCGAGCCTAATCAATCCGACCGCTTTAAAAGAAGGGGTTATTGAGATAGAAAAGATCGATGCGATCCTGCCAGACATGACTCTCGTTCAATGGAAAAAAGGTGATGCGAGCATAACGCCGTTATTCGTAAAAAAAGGCACCCATCAAACGTTGGTCAAAATCGTTGTTCCGGCGTTTAGCTTAAAACAACGATTGGTCTCTGATAAAAGTGAGGAATTGGTTTCACGTTATCTTCTAAAAGATTTGGATGTTGTAGATGTTTTAACTGGGGAAGATGAAGAGTGCATTCAAGTAACCGCGATTAATTTAGAGCTAGCAGCAAGTAATGAGAAGCAGTCTGGCTTTATTGAATTGCCGATTTTCAAAATCAAAGAAGTATCCGATGAAGGGGCAGTCATTCTTGATGAAGAATACATCCCACCACACATAAATATTCTGAATAGTGCTGTTATAACCACATGTTTACGTAACGTACTTGCAATGACAAAGATCCGTGCAGACGTTGTGTCTCAGCGTTTGGTTCAGGGTAAGGCGGCTTCCGCTTCTGCGGTCGATTTTATTATGCTGCAGATGTTGAACCGCTATGAAGTTGTTTTACGTCACTTTTCCGAACTAGAACAGGTACATCCTTTAGATTTAGTAGCACTACTGCATGGTTATATCGGTGAGTTATCGACGTTTTCGAGTAAGAACAAACGTGTTCCGGAACTAAAAAAATACGATCACTTCGATCTTTCCAGTGTGTTTCATGAGATTAATCAGATACTCAGCCAGTACTTAAGTGTCGTTTTAGACCAAACGGCGAATAAGTTACCACTTGAAATACGTCAATATGGCATCCAAGTGACACCTCTGCCAGATAAACGCTTACTGGAGTCTTGCCAGTTTGTACTCGCGGTTAAGGCTGATACAACCACCGATGAAATACGACGCTTAGTGCCTGCTCAGCTTAAGTTAGGGCCTGCAGAGCAAATACGCGATCTCATTAACAATCAAATCAACGGTATCAGTGTTGCGCCTTTGAGTGTTGTTCCAAGACAAATACCTTATCAAACGGGCTATGTGTACTTCGAGGTTGTGAAAAAGGGACCGTTCTGGATGAGGCTGCGAGAAAGTGGCGGCATCGCGCTACAACTTTCTGGTCACTTCCCGAATGCTGACATTGAACTTTGGAGCATTAGCCAATAACAGGCTTCGTCATTATGGAACAAACGATAATCAAACCCACACCGGGTGGGCGACCAAATTTAAAACAACCAGACGTAAAGCCAGTAGATAGCACGGTTGTGATCTCTAAAAGCCCTGAGATCGTTAATAACGACTCAGTCGTTGCTTTTGGACTCAACCCAATTTTGGCTGAAGCCAACGGTATCTTATCAATGGTAGGGCAAATTCGATCAACGGCCTCACATTCGGATGTGTTGTTTCTAAAGGAAACACTCGCACAGAAACTGAGAGACTACGAAAACCGACTGCGCCAACACAACGTTGAATTAGAAACCATTGATACAGCACGTTACTGTTTATGTTGCTCAATGGATGAGGCGGTATTGAATACCCATTGGGGAAGCCAATCTACATGGAGTCATGATTCTTTACTGAGTTCATTTTATTCGAGCAGTCAGGGTGGAGAAGCCTTTTTCAAACATCTTGATAATGCACTGTCTCAGCCAGAGTCGCAGCTCGATTTGTTAGAGTTGATGTATGTTTGCTTGTCGCTTGGTTTTGTCGGGCAATACCGTTTAGAGAAAAATGGCTTAGAAGATCATCGACGTCTTAGAAAGCAAATCATGAGCATTCTTAAGTCCTATGGGCGTGGTACTGCACAAGAAATGAGTGCCAATATTGATAAGCGCACGGTTACAGGTTCCCAAATGTCAGAACGAGCACCATTGTGGGTTGTATGCTCGGTCACCTCGGCAATTTTGGTGTGCGTTTTTATGTACCTTAGTTATGACTTGAATAGGGCTTCCAATCGAACGTTTTCGAATTTGGTTAACTTGATCCAGCCGGATCGGCAAGTCGCGTCAGCGGAGCTTGAATCGAAGGTTCAACCTGTCGCGGATCGTATCTCTATGTATCTTGCGACGGAAATGAATAAAGGATTGGTTACGGTAGAAGCGTTACCCGACCGCGTAAGAATATCGTTGAAAGCGCAAGACTTATTTGAGTCAGGAAGTGCAGATGTTGTGGCTTACATACAACCCGTTGTTTCCAAAATAGCACGTACTCTTGAAGCGACAGAAGGCAAAATTCTTGTTACCGGCCATACGGATGATAACCCTATCTTCACCAGTAAATATCCTTCTAATTGGCATCTATCTTTGGCAAGAGCCACTGCCATGTCAGACCAGTTGATTGCAAATAGTGGGCTGGAAGGAAGAGTGCTACCTGAAGGGTTAGGTGATGCGAGACCTTTGGTGGAAAACACCAGTTCTGACAATAGAGCGTTGAACCGTCGTATCGAAATTGACTTGATTGTCGCAAACTAGGAAAAGTGAGAGATATGAGTATCCGAGAAGTAGGCAGAGTCTTCACTCAGCGCTGGTTTATCGGCCTTATTGGCGTTGCGGCGTGTTCCATTTTTATTTGGGCGGTCGGCCCTTTAATTATTGTCGCTGGCTATGAGCCACTAAAGACAGATTTCCAACGCTTAGTCACAATTCTTATCTTGGTGTTTGTTTGGGGAGTATTCAACCTGACCAAGCAGCATAAACAGAAAGTGAAAGAGGATGAAAGTATCCAGACTTTGCTTGAACTTGATAGTCAATCAGACAAAGAAGCTGCCACCGAAGTTGATTTAATGCGTGATCGTATAGAGCAAGCAATCAAGATTGTCACTAAAACCCATAAAGGTAAACGTAGCCTATATGACTTACCGTGGTATGTACTAATCGGTCCTCCGGGTACTGGAAAAACCACGATTTTGAAGCAGTCTGGGCTGGAATTCCCGTTAGCTAACTCTACAGGGTCAGATTCGGTCGCGGGTGTGGGGGGAACACGACATTGTGATTGGTGGTTTGCGAACAAAGCCGTATTGATTGATACCGCTGGTCGTTACACTACTCAAGATAGCCAAGAGAAAGTGGACTCAAAAGCATGGCATGGCTTTCTGGGGTTATTGAAAAAATACCGTACACAAAGACCAATCAACGGCGCAATTGTCACGGTCAGTTTGGCAAGTGTCATGTCTCAAACTCGTACTGAACGAAGTCTTCATGCCAGAGCCATTAAATCTCGTTTACAAGAGCTTAAAAACCAACTTGGTATGCAATTCCCAATTTATGTCTTGTTGACGAAAATGGATCTCGTTGCTGGCTTTAATGAGTATTTCTCGGATTTGAGTAAAGAAGAACGTGACGATTTGTTTGGTTTTATGTTCCCTCAAGAATGCGATGATGAACGCGGAGTGATTTCTCTGTTTAACCGAGAGTTCCATCAGATGCTGGAACGTCTAGATGCACGGATGTTACGCATTCTCGAAACAGAAGACGATCTCGATAAGCGAGCGCTAATATTTGAGTTTCCGAAACAGTTACGAGTATTACAGGCCAACTTAGACGAATTTCTAGCCGAGATCTTTTCACAAAACAGCTTTGAGGAACCTGCCTTAATTCGAGGTGTTTTCATGGTTAGCTCGGTTCAAGAGGGGGCGCCTATGAATCGATTGATGAGTGAATCTACAAATGGGCTGGGATTGGGCAATTTGCCATTAACCTCACACAGTACCGGCTCACATAGTTTTTTTGTTAAGAGTCTATTTGACCGTGTGATTTTCAAAGAACAATTGTTAGGGACGGTGAATCGTTATTACCAAAGAAAGTCCGGTCGGCTCCATAAAGGGGTATACATCGGCTGTACGATTACGCTCGTGGGAGCCACTGTTGCTTGGGCCACAAGTTATCAATGGAATAAAGAACTTATTAGAGAGACTAATCGTCAGACTGGCCATGTTAACGCCATGATTGGTGCCGACAGTCTGGATTTCGAATCAGATATTATCAGTGCTGTGGAAACGCTAGATCGTATTATGACATTACCTCTTGGAAAACAGAGCCAGTACGGAGAGAGCGACACCATTAAAAAATTTGGTCTTTATCAGGGGGACAAAGTTTCTCAAGCCGCGAATAGCGCTTACATTGCAGCCTTGGCCCAACATTTTTCCCCAATGGTTACTCGCAGCTTAGTCAATGAGATGGAGAGCAACCAGGCACATCGACAATATCTCTATGAAACTCTAAAAACCTACCTAATGTTGTTTAACCCTGATAAATATCAGCAAGAAGAAGTGCTAGCGTGGTTTCGTTTTTATTTTGAACGCCAATATTCAGGGGTGCTTAATGAGGCGTTAAGAGGGCGCCTTATGGTTCATACACAACATCTGCTGGAGAGCAATGAACGCGGTCTTGTTTTTCAAGAAGATGTTGTTGCTAGTGCAAGGGACATATTAACTGAGATGTCATTGCCAGAACGTGCATACCAAAGAATGAAAATTCAGTTTTCAAAGAGCCATGTACCGTCATTTCGTTTAACTGATGTCCTCGGTCCGAAGGGACTGGAGCAATTCGAGCGTATCAGCGGAAAACCTTTGTCTCAGGGTATTTCAGGCTTTTATACCTACAACGGCTTTCATAGTATTTTTCAAATTCAAATCAACCGAACGGTGAAAGGGTTGATGGAAGAAAATTGGGTCTATGGTGATGACTTACAAGCTCACGAGATAGATCATGCGAGCGCTATTGAAGGTGTACAAAACAGGTATTACCAAGATTATGTCAATGAATGGAAGGATTTGATTCAAGACATTCAATTAAAGCAAGCGCCCAACTTAGAGTTTGCCTCTGAACAAGCAAGAGTCTTAGCTGGCGTAGAAAGGCCTATTGAATCTTTATTGCGTGCGATTCAGAAGGAAGTTGGACTGACGAAGGTTGTATTGTCTGACAATCAAAAAGCCGCTTCTGAGGTCGCTGGTAAAGTAGCAAAAGTTAAGTTCTCTAATACCGCAGATAAGCTAGACATGTATTTACCTGAAGAAAACACCTTTAATGTCGCTTTACCGGGTAAACAAGTAGAACAGCATTTTACAGCTGTGCTCCGTTTGGGTGAGCAGGATTATGCTGATATTCAGCAGGCCATGATTAATTTAAGGTCGTACTTGTCAGATTTATCGAGCTCTGGAAACAATCAAAAAATAGCGTACAAGAGCATTTTGGATGGCACAGTAACACAGGATGTGGCGTCGTCATTTGAACGAGCACAAGAGTTATTGCCTAAACCGTTTAATCAATGGCTAGGAGAATTGTCTCAGGAGTCGGTTAAGTTTGCCGAAAGCGGATCTAAGGATCACCTTAATCAATTGTGGTTAACGCAAGTCATTAAACCTTATCGTAGTTCAATCGCTGGTCGTTATCCATTTGTTCCAAATGCGGCAAAAGAAGTGAGGTTAAAAGACTTTAAGCGTTTCTTTGGGTATGGCGGGACACTGGACTCATTCTTCAACGAGTATTTAGAACCTTTCGTTGATACTTCCTCAAGACGTTGGACATTTGAGAAAGAGATTGGCGTTCGACAGGAAACATTGGTGGTATTCCAACGGGCTAAGCGAATCAGGCAAACGTTTTTTGAATCCGATAATTCATTACGTGTCGATTTTGGAATGAAGCCAGTCTATCTCGACCAGCATATTACTCGTTTTGTGCTGGAGTTAGGAGCTCAAGATCTCGTCTATAAACACGGGCCAGCAAGAGCGAAAGCGCTAAGTTGGCCAGCAGGTCAAGATCAAACTCGAATCGTGTTTACACCACCTGAATCCAATCGCGAAATTGCGCATACCTATGAAGGTGAATGGGGAATCTTTAAGCTTTTAGATCAGTCGCTTAAAGCAAGGCCTGAATCAAGAAAAGACAATATCGTGATGATTGACCTAAAAGGGAACAAGGTTCAGTTAGAGCTTATCCCGACAAGTGCTATTAATCCGTTTTGGTCGAATGAGATGGAGAGATTCCGATGTCCGCAAACCTTATAAGTCCAAGCTGGGGTTATGTTGGCAAAATGCCAGTGAAAGGTGATTTTGTTAAGCATGGATTGCCACAATCTTTTACCAATCGTTGGCATGATTGGCAGCAAGCGATTATTGCGGTCAGTCGAGAGCAGCTTGGTGAACAGTGGGACGAGTGTTTTCTTACGTCACCAGTATGGAACTTTGCTCTAGATGTCAGCTATATGGAAGAGGCGACTTACATCGGTAGCATGATACCAAGTGTTGATGCTTCTGGACGCTACTTCTTTTTTACTGTTGCTCGTGCGGTCAAAGGAGATGCGACACAGTATTGGTCGAATAATGGTTGGGGGAGAGATAGTCAAGATCTAGCACTCGCTGTTCTTGACGACGCTTTCGTTTTTGATGCATGGACACAAAATTTGAATCAGCCCAGCGACACGCTTTCTAAAATTGACATTGAAGTCTCACCGATATCCGAAATGTATCGAAGTGAGCTCTCAACGGTGTTTTCCCAAAACGAAGCTTTGACATCAACTGCATTACTTAGTGCGTTAATAAAACAGCAAAACAAAGCGCCTTGCTTTTGGTGGACAGAGGGATCGTCCAAGGTTGAACCGTGTATGTTTGTAAGTTCAGGGCTCCCTTCTATAGGGCAGTTCTCGGCAATGTTAGACGGCCAATGGCACAAGTGGAATTGGTAGGAATGATAATGAATTGGAACTATTTTACCTTTGCCAAAACACATCCTGGAAAGGTAAGGCCGCACAACGAAGATGCTTTGCTTGATATGTCTGATCATGGTGTTTGGGTCGTCGCTGACGGGATGGGTGGACACAGTGCTGGCGATATCGCAAGTCAGATGTTGGTCGATCGTATCGCGCGTTATGTAAAAGATTCAGACTCGTTTGGAATCGATGAACTAAGACATGTGGTCCAGCAAGCAAACCGAGAAATTTACCATTATGCACAAGCCCAGTTAGAAGGGAAAACAATGGGAACCACACTCGTTTTGCTGTTAGTGCAAGACGGTTATTACCATTGTTTATGGGTTGGTGATAGTCGTATTTATCAATTAAGAGCGAGCACTTTCTCACAAAGAACACGTGATCACAGCCAAGTGATGGATTTGGTTGAGCAGGGGCTACTCGCATTTGAAGACGCAGAGTCTCATCCGCTTGCAAATGTGATAACTCGTGCGGTGGGAGTAGATAAAGAAGTGACCATAGATCAAATCTCTGGACAGCTCGCGGACGGTGACCAGTTCCTGTTATGTAGTGACGGTTTATCTAAAGAACTGACCAACGAAGAAATGCACAAAACCTTGTATGCAGATTCTGTCAATCAAGCTGGATTAGCCCTCATGCATTCAGCCTTAGTCCGTGGTGCGAGTGACAATGTCACGTGTGCGTTGGTGAAAGTGTGTAAATCAGAGAATGAAATTGAATTGCCACGACACGAAGACGCGACGATTCCAGTCTTCTTAAGAGGAAGGTCGCATGAGTGATATGTTTGATTGGTACGATGTAGCTCTTGAGCCTATCTCTGAGGAAAATCCAACTGGTATCGATCCTCGCGAAGATGTCTCCCCCCAGTCGGCTTACTATCGTTTAAAAGATCATAGAATGGCGGCACGTAATGCAGAGCGAAATGCCATCATCGAAGAGGAAAGCATCCTTACTCATACCAACTTATGGCGTGTATTTGTTGATGAGGTTCCTGACATTCTCGCTTCACAATCTAAAGACTTGGAATTCGTAGCTTGGCTTATTGAAGCATTAACTCGAATTCATGGCTTTCGTGGATTAGGCCTTGGATACCAATTGGCAACGACTTACATCGAAAAGTACTGGGATCAATTGTACCCAATGCCGGATGAAGATGGCATGGAAACCCGAACTTCCTCGATCATCGGACTAAATGGCATTGATAATGAAGGTACATTGATTTTTCCAATTGCCTCGGTGCCGCTAACAGATGTGGGTATAGAACAAGCATATGCATTCTGGGAGTACCAACAAGCTGTTGAGCTAGAACGGTTAGATGAAGACAAGCGTCGTTCGAAAGTTGACCAAGGTGCAGTGGAGATGTCGAAAATTGCAGAAACCGTAAAAGCCACGTCGGATGAATTTTACCAGCAACTGATTGGTGATTTGGAATTTGCAATGATTGCTTTCAGTCAGTTCAGCGAAAAACTTGATGAAGCGGTTGGTGACGTCACCCCAAGCTCTTACATATCAAAAAAATTAGATTCAATACACTCGGCACTTAAGCATTTGTTAGGTAGCCGATTTAAGACGCCTAAAGTAGTTGCAGAACTAAATGAATATGACGGTGAAATCGAAGTGCAAGAACAGTCTTCACCTCTCCAACCACAAGCACTACTAACAACTAATATGCAGTCTCGTGAGCAAGCCATTGAACAATTGCAACAGGTCGCTGACTTCTTTAGAGAGAGTGAGCCACATTCACCAGTTTCTTACTCCATCGAACAAATTATTCGTTGGTGTGGAATGCCTCTGCCTGAATTACTGGCGGAATTGATATCCGACGGGGATGCAAAGAACAGTTATTTCCGTTTAGTTGGCATAGCAGAACAAAATGAAAATTAAGAAAGGGAGAACGGTATGACGAGTATCCACTCGAAACTGTCACGAGTGAGGAAGCCTCGTGTTCACATTACTTATGATGTTGAAACCGAAGGGACAACGCTAAAAAAAGAGCTTCCTTTTGTTGTCGGTGTAATGGGTGATTTTGCAGGCCAAAATACAGAAGCCTTGAAACCACTTAAAGACCGTCGTTTTATTCAGATCGATCGTGACAACTTTGATGATGTGCTTAAAAAGATGAGCCCATCAGTAAAGTTTAAAGTCGCGAACAAATTAGCAAACGATGATTCTCAATTCGAGGTCGATTTAAGTTTCAAATCGATGCAAGATTTTGAACCTGCGGCGATTGTGAATCAAGTGGATCCGTTGCGTCAGTTAATGGAAACGCGCAACAAACTCCGTGATTTAATGACGAAAGTCGACCGATCTGAGGAGCTAGAAAACATTCTAGAGGATGTTCTGAACAACACTGAGAACCTTACTAAACTAGCGGGTGAACTCAAACTTAGTGAGCCTGTTCCTTCAGATAATCCAGAAGGAGCTCAGTAATGACTACACAAGTTGAAAAGCAACTAGATCCAACAGTTAGCCAGCAAGCGTCTTCATTTTTGGAGCAAGCGATCGGAGCGACGAAGCAGACAGAATCCTCTCGAGCGCAAGAGCTGATAAAAACGCTGGCAGAAGAAGCGATGAAAGGCACTGTAACTTGGAATAAGAACTTAACAGTGACATTCCGTGAAGCCATTAATTTGCTAGACCAGCAAATCTCAGAGCAATTGTCTGAAGTTATGCATCACCCTGAGTTACAAAAACTAGAAGGCTCTTGGCGTGGTCTCAATTACTTAGTGATGAACTCTGATACGAGCTCTACCTTAAAGGTTCGTATGATCAGTATTACTAAGAAAGAGCTTCATAAAGACTTGAGTAAAGCGGTAGAGTTCGACCAAAGCCAAATCTTTAAGAAGGTCTATGAGTCTGAGTTCGGTAGTGCCGGCGGTGAACCATACGGCGCTTTGATTGGTGACTATGAATTTACTAACCATCCAGAAGACATTGAATCACTTCGTTTAATGTCGAATGTGGCCGCTTCAGGTTTCTCTCCATTCTTGTCCGCCGCTTCACCAGCTTTGTTTGGTTTTGATGAGTGGACAGAGCTTTCGAAGCCACGTGATTTAGATAAAGTTTTTGAATCTCTTGAATACGCACAATGGCGTTCATTCCGAGAGAGTGCGGACTCACGCTTTGTAAGCTTAACCATGCCCAAAGTATTAGCTCGTTTACCTTATGGTCAAGCGACTTCTCCGGTGGAAGAGTTTGGTTTCGAGGAGTTTGAAGTCGACTCAGTTTCAGGTATCGCGACTAATGCTGAGCATAATGATTACTGTTGGATGAACTCTTCTTACGTGTTGGGGGCAAAGCTTACAGACGCGTTTTCTAAATATGGTTTCTGTACTGCCATTCGTGGTGCTGAAGGGGGAGGTCGAGTGGATAACTTACCGACACACTTCTTCATGAGTGATGATGGCGATCCTGATATGAAATGCCCAACTGAAATTGGCATTACAGACCGACGTGAAGCGGAACTAGGTAAACTTGGTTTCCTACCATTGTGTCACTACAAAAACACCAATTATGCGGTGTTCTTCGGTGCTCAAACTTGCCAAAAAGCAGCCAACCATGATTCGCCGGATGCCACTGCTAATGCGGCTATTTCGGCTCGCCTACCTTATATGATGGCAACTTCCCGTTTCGCGCATTATTTGAAAGTCATGGCCCGTGACAAAATTGGCAGCTTCATGGAGGCTGAGGACGTGGAATCGTGGCTAAACCGCTGGATCCTAAGTTACGTCAATGCTTCTGAGGGGGGGGGGCAAGAGATCAGAGCAAAATATCCGTTGGCAGATGCTCGTGTTCAAGTAAAAGAGATTCCTGGTGCACCAGGTTCATACAATGCTGTGGCTTGGTTGAAACCTTGGCTACAAATGGAAGAGCTCACCACATCACTTCGTTTGGTTGCAAAAATCCCGCAATCGGGTGGTTAAGCACGTTGTGGTTGGCTGTCTTGGCCAACCACACTTTCTAGCGGAATAGGCTTGATACATGCGCAAACATACGTCATTAAATTTCTTAGACCCAAGTGAATTGAAGCACGAATTTAGTCCCCTTGGGTGTGCGGAACTTGATAGCCATTGGATGAATAAATTTATCGATTCAATGGATTCACTACATTCGGCAAAAGTATGGTTGGAAGGTACTAAAAGTTCAAACATGGAGAGTTTTCGACATAGCCTGATGAGTGCTATAGATGAGATTGATGAGCTACTCGAAAAACAACTCAATGAGATAATCCATCATTGTGCTTTCCAGAAGTTAGAGCGCAGTTGGATCGGCCTTCGCTATTTATGTGCTCAGGTCGATGGGCAATCATCAGAAGAAGTTAAGGTAAAGCTCCTTTCAGTAACATGGGACGAAATCAGTAAAGACGCATTAAAAGCGATCGAATTTGATCAGTCTGCATTGTTTAAACTTCTGTATCAAAACGAATATGGAACACCAGGTGGAGAGCCTTTTGGGTTAGTCATTGGTGATTACGAGCTTCGTCACGACCCTGTTACTAACCATTTTGATCGTGATTTATCTGTATTGAGTAAGGTATCTCAATCAGCGGCTGCGGCGTTTAGCCCTTTTATATTGTCAGCGACACCGGGTGTTTTTGGGGTGAATCGTTTTTCTGAGCTTTCAGCGATTGGTGATATTTCGACTCAATTTGAACAAGTGGAATATGGGAAGTGGCGAAGGCTACGAGAATCAGAAGAGTCGAAATTTATCGGCATCACTGCACCAAATGTCTTGTTTCGCCAGCCGCATGGCAGCGATGGAACACGAGCGGAAAGTTTTCAGTTTGAAGAGAAAATTGACGACTCAGAAACACAACTTTTATGGGGAAGCGCAGCATATAGCTTCGGTGCCATTGCAATAAGAACGTATCAGGAACACGGTTGGTTTACTCACATGAGAGGAATAAAAAAAGGCGACTATACTCAAGGCCTTGTCCTCGCTCCAACGCGTAGTCAGATTCAGTTTAATGTGAAAAATTCACGTGATAGAAGCCCTTTAAACGTAAAGCTTTCTGAGTCACGAGAGCAGGTTTTAGCAGATAACGGTTTCATGTCACTTACCCCTGTACCGGAAACAGACATGATTGGGATGACATCGAATGTTTCTCTACATGAACCACAGCGATACCAAGAAGCGCACATCAGCGTAAACGCGAAATTATCATCGATGTTGCAGTATACCCTTTGTGTATCTCGAATTGCTCATTACATCAAAGTGATGGGACGGGACAAGATTGGTAGTTACCAAGATTCGTCTGCAATACAACGAGATTTTCAGCATTGGTTACACCAATACACGACTGCTTCTGATGAAGCGTCCGATGAGCTTAGGGCTAAGTACCCCCTGAACGAGGCAAGTATCGCGGTGAAAGAAAAGCGTGATGCGCCGGGGCATTATTATTCGGTGATTCATTTACGTCCTCATTTTCAACTCGATCAAATGGTATCGGCGATCAAATTAATAACGGAGTTATCACCAGAAAAGGTGGTGTAAGGAATCAAAATGACAAAATGGAAAAGCGCGTTAGCAGAAGGCAAGTTAACAGAAGCACTAGAAGTACTCATCGAGAATATAAAAGCTTCTCCTAAAGATGCAACTCTTCGTAGTTCTTTCATCGAGCTTCTTTGTATTGACGGTAATTTTGAACGGGCGGATGAACAGTTGATGCAAGCGATTAAACTGTTCCCAGAATATCTTTCTGGAGCCAGTCAACTACGTCACTTCGTTAAAGCAGCTCAAGCCCGTAAGGATTTTTTTCATGGAGCAGCAACGGCTCAGTTTGTCAGTGACCATGAAGGGCTGAATAGGTTATTGATTGAATTCAACTTAGCACTAAAAAATAATGACCAACGTAATGCCTACAACTTAACGTCTGAGATAGAACAACAACGCGTCAAAAAATCATTTAGTCAGGGCGGTAATATTTATGATGACGTTCGAGACATAGATGATCAATTGGGTGGATACATAGAGCTCTTTTCGACTGCAGGCAATTACTTCCTTGTGCCTATCGCCAATGTGAAACAGCTTGAACTAAAAACACCATCTTCACTATTAGAGACGATTTGGCGTCCCGTTGAATTCGATATAGAAGGTCTAGGTGAAGGCGAGGGTCATACGCCTTTGACTTACATTGGTTCTCAAAGTGATGCCCAAAAACTAGGTAGAGAAACGGATTGGCAACAAGTTGGAGAGCAAGAGTTATTCGTTGGGTTGGGTCAAAAGTGCTGGTTAGTGGGTAAAACTGCACTTCCTCTCTTTGATTTGAAATTACTTGAAGAAACCGTATTAACAGCTTAGAGGTCGCGATGGCTTTAGAGGCGTCATTACTGGACAAACTAATCGACTCAGATCCGAATGTTCGTGAAGAGAAAGACTTTCCAGCAAGTTCTCAGTCCTTACTTAATAACTTATTAAGGGATGTTGAAGCCATGCTGAATAGTCGAATTGGTTGGCGTGAACTTCCTGATGATCTTTTAGAAGTTCGAGACTCCATTTTAAACTACGGTCTGCCAGACTTTTCTTCAATGCCATACAGCAGCCAAGAAGGGCAAAATCAGCTTTGTGAAATTGTTTGCGATGCAATAAAGGAGTTTGAACCGCGTCTAGAGTCTCCTTTGGTGAGTATTTTAGGTGAGAAAAGCGCCACAGATCGAACGCTGAGGTTAAAAATTACCGCAACCTGCCTAATTGGAAGCAATACCCACGAAGTCACATTTAACTCAGAAGTTGAACCGGTGAGCCTTGGTATGAAATTGAGTAGAACAAAATGAGTGAAGAGTTCCTAAAGTACTACAATCGCGAGTTGGCTTACTTACGCCATAAAGGACAGGAGTTCGGTGAGCAATACCCTAAGATCGCATCTCGTTTGAGAATAAGTGAAGAACAAGTCGAGGATCCTCATGTAGAGCGACTTCTTGAGGGGTGCGCATTTTTAACTGCGAGAATTCGCCAAAGTTTAGACAACAGCTACCCTCAATTCACAGAATCACTGCTGGGGCAACTCTACCCAGATTTTCACGCGCCAATTCCTTCCATGTCGATTGTGAAAATGACGTGCTCGGAATCCACCAATGCCTATTTTGATGTTGTCTCTGGTGAACGTGTTGTCATCGGCGCTCCAAGATTTAAAGAATGTGAATTTAGAACATGCTATGAAACGCGAATGTACCCATTACGCGTAAATGATTGCTCATTTGAAAATGCGCCTGTGAAACCTATGGGGTCTCGATGGGAGCAAGTGGCAAACTCGATGCTTAACGTTCAACTTCATGCCAATGATAGTGAAAGTGCAATTAACCTGATGGGCATCGACACCTTGAGGTTTTACCTCAATGGCCAACCTCAACTTACACAGAAGTTGTATCAAATGTTATTCCAAAATCTTGTTGGATTGTCGGTATCCGTTCAAGGGAAAGAAGTCGCATCGTATACGAAAAGGCATCTGAAATCTGTGGGGTTCTCGGATTCGGATAAAGTTGTGCCCTATGGCAAAAGAAGCTTCTCAGCGTCAAGAATGTTGGTTGAATACTTACATTTCCCTGAAAAATTTATGTTCTTTGACCTGATTGATTTAGAACTCAATAAACTTGATTTAGGCGAATCGATAAGCCTCTGTTTTTTCTTTGATTCCACAGACGACTGGTTACCGAAACAAGTCGACAACGAAAGCCTAATGCTGGGCTGTACTCCAGTCATTAACCTCTTTCAAAGTACCATGGAACCTAAACGTTTACTGCCATCTGAGTACGATTACCATTTGTCGCCTCAATACCAAGAAGCAGAGAGTAATGAAGTTGTTTCGATTACCAATGTGACGTTGAGAAACTGGAATAAGACTTATGAAAATTTGCCTTGCTATTATGCTGGTGAACATACGCACTACATGGGAAATAGTGACATTTATTGGTTAATGAGGCGAGAGGACAAAAACTGGGCTGGTGGATACGACGAACCCGGGCGAGAAACGTATCTGTCTTTTGTGGATAAAAAACATCAACTCTTTAGCCCAGAGAGCCGTGAAAATTGGCTTATGTACGTACAAGCGGAGTGTTGCAATCGGAACCTGCCGCAAAAACTTCCGTTTGGTGGTGGTTTACCAGAAGTATCATTACCTGACGTTAACGATAACTTTGAGTCAGTACGTTGTTTAGTGTCTTTATCTGAAACAGTGAGGCCTGAAATGGATGAAAGTACGCGGTGGCAACTGACCAAGCTACTCACACTGAATCATTTCACACAAGACGATGGACTGGCAGTGCTCAAACAGACCCTGAACCTATATGCTTTTTCTGGTACGGCAGAAACAAAGGCTCTGATTGATGCGCTTGTGAAACTCGAGTTTGAAAAAGTGGCCGGGAGAGTGAGCGAGCAAGGGAAAATGGGGTTTGCCCATGGTGTTAAATTGATTCTTACTGTATCAGACCAAATCCTCCTTAAAGAGCAAATATTCTTTTTAGGCTGTGTGTTATCAGTCTATCTCTCTCAGTACGCTGAAGTGAATATTTTTACTCAACTAGAAGTTAAGTTGAAGTCGACAGGTAAACGCTTTTATCAATGGCCATCGCTTACCGGCGATAAGGTTCTGCTATGAAGACTGAAGACTTTTATCGTCAATTGAAACAGCGTTCGTTGTTTGAAGCGTTACACTTGATTGAACAAGAAGTACTTCGAGTGGAGGCACAGTTAGGTTCCGATGCGCTACCTAGAGACGAAAAGATATCGATTAAGGTCAATCCTGCGTTAGGTTATGAGAATTCTCAGTTGTGTGCCGTAAAAGCGATCAGCCAGAGCAAATTAAGGTTAGAGACAAACTTAATCGGATTAACGGGTGAGCAAGGTGTTTTGCCACAGCATTACAGCGAACTTGCATTGAATCGTCAAAAAGAAGGAGACAACGCAATGGTCGATTTCTATGACATTTTTAATCATCGGTTACTGTCTCTTTACTACCGTAGTTGGCAACTGACTCAACTTACTTCACAGGTTACTGCTCATTCGGTAGGACGACGATCGCCTCTTTGTAGCATGTTAGAGTCGGTGACAGGACAAACCCAGCATCTTGCTAATCATTTTGCAGGGGTGTTTGCTTCATCGAATCGTAGTAAAAGTGCACTTAAAGGAATGCTCGAAAGCCTCTCAGGATGTGATGTCCGCTTAAATGAATTTCAGGGGCAATGGTTGCACCTCACGGGAGAAGATCAAACTCGACTGGTTTCTCAAAACATGCCGGAAGGTCAATTCGCTCAATTAGGCAGTGGTGCTTCAGTAGGATCTAAAGCTTGGAACATCAATGCGGGCGTGACAATTGAATTCTTCCCAAACACGACGAAACAAGTGAAGCAACTCTTACCTAATACATCTTGTGTGCATACGATGAAATCTATAACACACGATTTTCTTGGTAAGCATAAGCGAGTTAAATGGAAGTTAACGACTCAACATAAATTCCTTCCTCAGGTTTGTATCTCAAAACAAGTCGGTCAATTGGGCATTGGTTCTGTATTGACGAAGCATAAGCGTACAAAAGACCGCAGAATAACAATTACCATTTAAAGGATTCACAATGGCTTTATTATCACTATCAGCGTTGGTTGAGAGGCTATCTCCGCATGCAAGAGAAACGTTAGAGCATGCTGCCGCAATGGCCAGCTCTCGTACTCATCATAGTATTGAAATGACGCACTGGTTAATTGGTATTATCCAACATCCGTCTGGGATATACGCGGACGCCTTTCGTAGCCAAAATATCGATGCTAGCCGAGTGGAGTCACAGTTGCTCGAACAGTTAGAAAAGTATCGAACAGGATGCGATTCGGTCCCTGGGTTGTCTGAACATACCGTTACCATCATGCAGAATGCAATGATGATTACGACGATTGAATTTAATCAAGAGCAATTGAGTTGTATCCATTTATTAAGAGCTTACTTAACGGATGATACTTTGGTTACGATGTTGAATCAGCCTAGCTCAGAATTAATGAAAATTGATGTAAACACATTGTTGGATGTTAATGAATCTGAATCAAAGCATCTCGCCTCTAACGCAGGGATTAGTAAGAGCAAAAACGCTGCACTTCACCAATTTACTGTTGACCTTACAGAGCAAGCAAAATTAGGGAAAATCGACCCCGTTGTCGGTCGAGATGACGAAATCCGTTTAATGATCGATATTTTGCTACGCCGCAGACAAAATAATCCAATCTTGACAGGTGAAGCTGGCGTCGGAAAAACTGCCGTTGTCGAAGGATTGGCGCAAAAAATTATCGATGGTGATGTTCCCTCTGCATTAATGAACGTTTCAATAAAATCGTTAGATATGGCACTACTGCAAGCAGGCGCGGGCATGAAAGGTGAATTTGAAAACCGATTAAAGAATGTGATTAAAGAGGTTAATCAATCGGAAACACCTATCATACTTTTCATTGATGAAGCCCATGGTTTGATTGGTGGGGGAGCGCAAGCAGGTCAAGGCGACGCGGCAAATATTTTGAAACCGGCGTTGGCCCGTGGCGAGCTTAGGACAATAGCGGCGACAACATGGGCGGAATATAAAAAGTATTTCGAGAAAGATGCAGCACTAACTCGACGTTTTCAAGTCGTTAAGATCGATGAACCTATGCCAGAAATTGCAATTGCAATGTTGCGAGGGTTGTTGGACGTGATGTCGAAACACCATGACGTGTATATCACAAATAAAGCTTTGGAAGCTGCTGTTCAACTTTCTGCACGATACATAAATGGTCGTCAATTGCCTGACAAGGCAGTTTCTGTTCTTGATACCGCATGCTCTCGTGTTGCTCTAAGCCAATCATCCACGCCAGGAACATTGGATAGTAAACGAAAAGATCTTCAAATAAGAGAGTTGGAACTTGACCAACTGTACAAAGAGTCTCAATTCGGTTCGGCGAATGACCATAAAATTTCTGATATTAAAGAAAAAATTAATGTTCTACATGGTGAGATTCTTGAATTAGAAGAAATTTGGCAAAAAGAAAAACAATGGGTCGATGAAGCAAAACTAATACGGCATAAGATTCAACTTCAGGAAGGTGAAGCTAATGAAGAAGACAAGAATCGTTTAGTAAGTATTGAGAAAGACTTAAGCTCAAACTCTCAACCTCTTGTCTTTTCACACGTTAGCGAAGCCTTAATTGCTGAGGTGATCTCAGATTGGACTGGTATCCCTTTAGGAAAACTGCAAGATGATGACATCAAAGCGGTTCTTACACTAAAAGAGACACTAAGTCATAGAGTGGTAGGGCAAGATCACGCACTCGAAGTCATGTCAGAGGTTATCAAAACTGCGAGCGCGCAACTCACTGATGAATCGAAACCTAATGGCGTTTTTCTGCTTACAGGCCCAAGTGGAGTCGGTAAGACAGAATCTGCGCTGGCGATAGCGGAAAAAGTGTATGGTAGCGAAGATAATGTTACGACAATCAATATGTCTGAGTTTAAAGAAGAACATAAAGTCTCTCTATTGTTAGGTTCACCTCCTGGTTATGTCGGTTATGGTGAGGGCGGGGTTCTCACAGAAGCGGTAAGACGTAGACCTTATAGTGTGATTTTATTGGATGAGATGGAAAAAGCGCACGCGGGTGTGCAAGATATTTTCTATCAGGTTTTCGATAAGGGCATGATCAAAGATGGTGAAGGAAGAGATATCGATTTTAAAAACACCATTATCATTATGACTGCCAATACAGGAACGGAGACGACAATGTCTCTATTTGAAGACCCTGAGTTAGCCCCAGAACCAACAGCTTTAAAAGAGGCGCTACGGGAGGATCTTCTGGGTGATTTTAAACCTGCGTTTTTAGGGCGAGTCAACGTACTTCCATATCTGCCGTTAAATAAAGAAGTATTAAGTAATATTGCTTCTTTAAAATTACAGAAAATATCCGACAGAATTCAAAGAAACTACAATGCCAAATTAACGTTTAGTGATTCATTAATAAATGACATAGTTAATAATAGCAATGAGTCAGGGAGTGGTGCTAGGGTAATACAAACTACGATTGAAAATACGCTGTTACCAAAAATTTCCCATGAGATATTGAGTTCTATTCTTAATGGTAAGACATTTGAGGAAATTAACGTTAATGGAGAAATTAAATCACTTAACGTCTCACTTATTTAACAGCGGTTTCAATGTAAAAATAAATTGAGACTCGCTTCATATTAACTTTGTTTTTTGGAAAATAGTGCTTAATTAAATTCAAATTAAACGATATAAAAGAGCGTATTTAAAATAAAGTTTTTGATACATAAGTCATTAATTATCAATGCCGATTTGATGATTAAATAACTACGCAATATGTCAATTATTAATGCTATAGGAGATTAGCATGCAGTCTAACACGTATCTTAAATATGCAGATATTAAAGGTGAAGCAACTGCTGAGCAGTACAAGGATCTAATTACACTACTATCTGTAGATTGGAGTGTTGGTCGTGAAATTTCATCATTCACAGGTACCGCAATGGACCGTGAAGCTAGCGCGACTCGCTTGTACGATTTAACTATCACCAAATTGCAAGATCGTTCATCACCAGATCTATTTAAAGAAGCAACGATTGGTAAAGGTAAACCTGCGGTATTCCATATTACTAAGCAGGGTGAAAAAGTAGAAGAAATCATGAAAATCGAACTTACTGATGCAATGATTTCTAATTACTCTGTTTCAATTCAAGATGATCGCCCGATTGAAACAATCACTATTTCATACACTGAAATGATGATGACAGTGACACCTACTGATGATAAGAACAATACATCAGCGCCACTAGTATACGGTTACAGCGGTGTTAAAGGTCAACAAATGTAATTAATTTGCGGGGATCCTTTCCCCGCATTTTTTAAGAAGTGTACAATGAAAAAAGCAACTCAAGACAATAACTTCATTAGAATTTTTACACCATTTGGTGAGGATGCAATAATTCTGAATTCCTTCGAGTATAAAGAGGCTGCTTCAGAGCTTTTTTCATTGCATGCTTACGCTTATTTTAATGGGCAACAAGCTGAGTTAAATCAGATTATAGGCAAAGAAGTGACGATCAGTATGGATAATCATTCATTGGTATCGTTACAACCTAGATATTTTCATGGCGTAGTTTCTAGGGCTAAACTGTCTGGGACTCGAGTTTCGACTGTTGATAGGGGTGAGCAATATAAAAATATAGAGTTGATAATCGAACCAAAGTTATGCTTCTCAAATTATCGGACAAATTGCAGAATATTTCAGTATAGAGATGTGAAAGAGATCGTATCAGAAATTCTTGCTGAGCATGAAATTACTTTCAGTTTTAAGCTTACTAAAGCTTACACCAAATACACATATAAAGTGCAATACGAAGAATCTGATTTGGCCTTTGTAAGGCGAATTTTGGCGGAGGAAGGTATCGCGTTCTGTTTTTTACATTCGGATTCAGATCATGTCATAGAATTTTTTGACGATATCAGTTACTACACCCCTTCGGCAGAATTTATTGTAGAGCACTCAACTGGTAGCGCAGCATCTAGCCATATCTTCTCATGGAATGAAACTCAGTCCCTCACGACAAAAAGCAGTCATTTGTCCGGTTTCAATATGTTGAAGCCAAGCTCTTATCCGAAGCACTCTGCTAACGGGTCAACCAACTTCTTCACCGTTCCAGTCAGTGAGCATTACGAGTATTTGGCGGAGACTGAAACCAATGACCAATTCGCATTAAGAAACATGCATAACATCGAGTCATTGCAACAAAATGTTTATCAATGCATGGGGGAAACGAGTTGTCGATCATTTACGGTTGGAACGTGTTTTAAGTTCAAAAAACATGAAGATAAAAGTCGAATTGGTAAAGAGTATGTGCTGTCTTCTGTCTCCGTTTCAGCTTCGGTATTCAATCAGACAGGTCAGGGTGGTACCGCCAACCAAGGCGTGAGAGTTGCTTTTTATTGTGTTGATTCAAAAACGATATTGCGTCCATTAGCTAGGTTTGGAAAACCACAAGTTCGAGGCCTTCAAACGGCCATAGTGACAGGAAACAAAGAAGGTGAAATCTACATAGATAAGCATGGGCGAATCAAAGTTCAGTTCCACTGGGATCGTCAAGGAGAGCATGACGCAAACAGTTCATGTTGGATACGTGTTGCTCAGACAGTAGCAGGAAATGGTTGGGGGAGTGCTTTTCATCCTAGAGTAGGACAAGAGGTTATTGTTGACTTCGTTAACGGTGATCCAGACCAACCTATCGTCACGGGTTCTTTGTATAACGGTAACCAAGGAACACCGTATAGCTTGCCGGATCAAGCATCCCAAAGTGGTTACAAATCTCGATCAGTGCAGAAAGGTGGCAGCAATTTTAACGAATTACGTTTTGACGACAAACCTGGTGAAGAGCACGTCTATTTACACGCCGAAAAATTATTTCAAATGTTGGTAGAAGATTCCGCGGAAATTACCGTTGAAAATAACAAAACGGAAACCGTGACCAACAATGTAACGCAGGACATCGGCCAAAACTCGACGCTTAACGTTGGAAAAAATCATAAAACTGACGTTGGTGAGGCCTTGTTGGTTTGCGCTGGGAAGAGTATCGAAATTAAAGTTGGCGGAGCGTCGATACAAATGTCTAGCTCTGGGGACATCAATATTAAAGGAAATAAGATCTCGATCAACGGCTCCACTATCGGTCTGAAAGCTGGCCAAATATCTTTGAACTAGGGAGAAAGCAAATGGGAAAACCCGCTGCTGTCTTAGGAAGTCATCACGTCTGTCCAGCTAAAACCGGAAAAGTACCTCATCAGGGCGGCCCTATAGCGATAGGTTCTGCAAACGTAAAAATTTCAGGTATTCCAGCTGCGAGGCAAGGCGATAAGCTAGTATGCGTTGGACCTCCTGATAGTGTTTCTTCGGGCTCCTCCAGCGTTAAGATCAATGGAAAACCGGCAGCCAGACTAGGAGACTCTACTGCCCATGGTGGAAAAATTGTCGCTGGCGTCACTACGGTTTTAATTGGGGGATAAATGCCGATCATATTTGACCCTGTTTTTTGTGTTCTAAACGGAAGAGAATTCTCTATTGAACAATATGCTAACAACACACTTAACGTGTCTGATGATGCTATACGTGTAAAGAGTCATGCCAATAATTTGGAAGATGGGGTTCAATCGTTACTCGAGAATCTTAGTCATCACATTCATGGTTTTGACATTCAAGCGCCGGTGTGTGTGTTACTTCCTCGGGTATCATGCAAGTCAGTGCTGAAGCGTATTTCCTCCGTTATTTTGTCGTTGTTTAATCTTGAAGCTAATCCACTTATTCGTTTCTATCCTTATGGTGAAGCGTCGCTCTTAATGGCATTGAGTCAATTGGAAGAGCTTAGTCATCAAAACACAGTTCCATGGATTATTGCGATCAACCTTGCACAGAGTTCAAGCAGCAAGTTTGATGTATATGATTCATTAGTTGTGGCGCGTTGCGTTGCGGTTAAAGAGGGGCTTAACGTTCGGACTCAATCAATAGATCTCGAACTTACGCCATTAAATACGGCGACAGATAATATCGTTCGGCAGTTAGGCAACGCTTCTGAACAAAGCTTTGATGAACTCTTATTGTCTATAGGAATTGAAGAAGAGCCACAATGGCTCAACTCGATTCACTTTTTGTCTTCATGGATTAGTGCGGAGACTCGATACATCTTTTCCGATTCCCGAACAGGCCCTTTAGGGGCGTGTGGTGGTCTTCTAAAAGCACTCTCTCTCTGTCATCGACAACGCGTTAAACATGTCGAGAACTTTCAAGTCTTACAAGTGGATATAGAGACTCAAGGCTATGCCATTGGCACGATTTTCAATTGGTGTAGTGAGTAAAGATTTAAAATGAATTCACAAAGGATTGTTAAGCTCACAACGCTGGACGGCGAAGCCTATTTGTTTTCTTCGCATCAACCCCCATTTGGTAAACAGGAACGATTCACGTCTGTCAGAGCGGCTGAAATCTTTGTCGAACGTTTTTATTACTCTGCGTTTGATGAACTCAGAGAAATTGCGTCTTGGTCTACTGCGACCACGTATTTCTCCGCAGAGATGAAAGAGCTCACTGACGAGGACCTTTATAAGCGTATTGCTGAGAGTTTATTTGAGCAATCGTTGTTCGCCTTTCAGTCACCTCAACAAGCGCCTAGTACCTATTACCCCCCAACAGAGATACCTACTGATCTAATTGCCAAGACGAACGATAAAAAAGCAAAGTCGACAGATGACAGTCCTCATAAAAGCGAGAGTAAAAGTAGTGATACTCCCCAAAATGAGAGCAGTAAAAAACATGCAAAAGCAGGTGATCCTGTCTCTTTGGTTACGGGCGAAGAAAACTTAACACTAACTGATGTGCGACTACCTTTCGGCTTAGTGTGGCAGCGGACTTACCGATCTTCGCTTTCTGATAAAAATACAGGACTTGGTTTTGGTTGGCGACATATCTTCCAGTATGAACTGAAGGATGTACTGGATGAGAAAGAACAGATTATTGGCTGGCTCTTTGTAGATGAAATGGGAGACTCCATCTTATTTCCCCCTGTTTCTAAAGGAGGGGTGAGTTACCAAACTTATACCGATTCGACTTGCCAATATCATCCAAATGGTTATCGATTGGTTACGATAAATGGCAGTGTACAAGTCAAGTTTGTTCAAGTAGAGGAGCTCTGGTTAGCTAGTGAGATTCGACTTGGGCTCATGAAAACGGTAAATCTAGAATATTCACGTAATCACCGTATCACCCAAGTAAACGTCAATCGACAAGCAAAACTTGAATTACAATATAACAAGCAAGGATTACTTGTTGAAATACGCCATCCTACAACCCTAGCTACTCTAGCTGAGTATCAATATGACCGTACCTTTTGTTTAACCAGGGTCACGGATGAACATCGGCAAGCAGAATCTTATCAATATAGTGATACCTGTTTACTAACTAGACGAACACGTGCAACAGGATTTTCGCATTATTTTGACTGGATAGGTCGAGGCGTGAGTGCTAAGTGCGTAAGTAATTGGGCGGATGATGGCGCGTATCGATATACTTTTGAGTTCCAACCGACTCAATCGACTGTTGTCGATCCGAGAGGTCATGCATGGCGATACAAACACAATGAACAAGGAAAGTTGCTTGAGCGTGAAAGCCCTGAATCAAGACGCTGGGTATATGAATATGATTCGAAAGGGCACTTGGTAAATGAAGTATCACCGGATGGCTGCTACGTCACTTACGCCTATAATCAATTTGGGCAACTAAAAAACAAACGGCATTCTTCAGGTGCAACGGAACATTTTGACTATGATGAATTCGGTTGTAGTACGAGACATCAGTTGCCTGACGGTGAAACCATTGAAAACCAATTTAACGCGCTCGGCCAACTGGTTTGGCAACAAAGTAAAGAAGGTAAACAAGAGCGATACCGATACGATAAACATGGCCGCTTAGTTGAAAAGGTTATTGACGCTGGCGCATGTGTTCAATGGTGGTGGGATGATGAGCATCAACTTAGAGCGAAGAAAACCAATAAAAGTCTCTTTCGCTACAGTTATGATGAACATGACCTTGTAAATGGAATCGCTTATCCGGAAGGTCTTGTCTCCGGCTTTGAGCGCAATCAAAATCGTCTACTTACCCGTCTGTATTTTCAGAATTCGAAAGATGAAATTTTACGCGAACATCGATACGAATATGACGACTACGGCCGTGTCAAACTTATCAGTACACCGAGAGGGGAAGTAGAGATCAATTGGAGCAGCCTTGCTCAACCTGTAGAGGTTTTTAAACAAAATAAAAGCGTCATGTCGTTCTCTTATGACGAAGAAAGGAACCTTAAAACTATCGAGCGTTCCGATGGTTGTAAGTACGAATTTGCATATACACCTGATGGACAAATTCAGTCGACGATAAACTTCGACCAAATACATACAAGTTATACCTACGATAAGGCTGAGCGACTAAGCAAGATTAGGCGCCGGACTAACCAAGTTAGCTTTCGTTATGATGACCTTGGGCGAGTCGTCAATATTCGAGCAATTGGAAGCGGAAAGGGAGTAGAAAACCATTTCCAATATAGCTTAGGCGGTAAACTAATCAACGTGCATAATTGCTTCTCGATGTCTTCTTATACCTATAAAGATACAAAATTGGTAAGTGAACAGCAGGGACGCTATTCCTTCCACAACAGATATCTTAATAACGGTTTACTCCAGTCCCAATGTTATAGTGACGGTACTGAAATCTCCTACCAATACGACGAGTACGGTGTGGTGTGTTCCATTTCTATTCAAGGGGGGGCGCACACCACAATACAGTTTAAATACGATGACTTACAGCGAATAACTCGTATTCAGTATGGCACTAAAGGGGAAACAAAAGAGTTTGATGGATTAGGAAGACTAAAGCGTCAAATATGGGAGAGTTTGGAGCGAAAGTATCATTACAACGCACAGCATCTTTTATCTCTTATCGTCGACAGTGAGAAGGGGCCCCAACATTATCAATATGATGACCTCGGCCATTTAGAAAGGGTAAAGACGCAAACCTCTGAGGAGTCATACATCTATGACAGTTTTGGCAACTTTAATGATGAAGGTGCACAGCTAGAATATGACCGCCTTGTTGAATACCATGGCGTCAGGTACGACTACGACGAACTAGGTAACAGAACCAGTAGTCAAGGTAATGGATTAGAGCAGCGCTGTACTTACGATGCTAAAGGGCAGCTAATTTTTGTCGAGAGCGAAGGGCGTTTATGTCAATTCGAATACGACGCACTAGGCCGAAGAATCAAGAAAATCAGTGAAAATGGCACCACTGAATTTATTTGGCAAGGAAGTCATTTAGTCGGCGAGTATTCTCGTTCGGGTTATCGGTGGTATCTATATCAACCAAACAGTTTTGTTCCGCTTGCTCTTATTGAAAACGGTGAGTGTTATTTTTACCAATGTAATCAAATCGGAACCCCAGAACGTTTGGTGGACTCTAAAGGGCAGGTAGTTTGGCAAGCAGCATACGATACCTTTGGATTTGCTCACGTTGCAATCGAGACGGTTAAAAACAACCTTCGCTTACAGGGGCAGTACTTCGATATTGAGACTGGTCTGCACTACAACTTAGCACGCTACTACGACCCTCAAATAGGTCGATTTATCCAACCCGACCCCCTAGGGCTGCTTGGTGGAACCAACCACTATCAATTCGCACCAAACCCTGTCTCGTGGGTTGATCCTCTGGGTTTATGTGCAAAAGAGGATGCGCATACAGTTCTAGCAGGGCATAACGATAATGCACCGGAGAGGATGGTCTACGAAAAAGCAGCGGTTAATATTTCTGGGCCAACGATTGAGGAACTTATCGCAGATCCGACTTTACAGGGTATTAACGCTGTAAATATCGATCCAATATCGATGATGGTCGAAGGGATTGAAGATATGATAAATGCAGGGAACGCATTTATCGATAATCCTTCATTCTCTACTGCAACGAGTATGGCTATCACCGCAATACCAGGCAGATATGCGGAAAAAGTTGTCGATGAACTGCCGCTGAAAAAACTCGATAACGCCATGGTGAAGTCTTTGAGCACCATGAAGCGATTTAAAGTGCCTTGTTTTGAACCTGGGGCAACGATTAAAGGCAAGTTCAAAGGCAAAGAGCGTGAATTGGAAAGTCATTTTGCTCGCCAACTAAGGCATCAAGAAGCGGGTCTTAATGACTTGACCGTGGGGGAATACATCGAAAATCGCAATCGTTACAAAGAAATGAAACGAGCGGGAACGGGTATGGCTCAGGAGGATTTCAGAAAGCAGTTTTCTCGTCAATTGAATAGTTCGCTAGCTGAAAGCTTTAAGTTGAAGATGAGCCCTATGGACGCCAAAAAAGCGGCGAAACAAAGAACATCTGAGATTATGGATAACCTTGCGGCTTTGCATGATCCAGATATGATTGCAGGCGGGGCTGACAAGGTGAATAGGATGGGGAATAAAGGGGTTAACTCCTCAATTGGCTCTCAGTGGCGCACAAAGTCGCGCTTAACTCAGATGGATGAGCAAGCACAACGTGCATTTGAAAACCTAGGACCAGATGCCAAAATGAATGTTTCGCTGGAGCGCTGCCCATTACGTGGAATTAAATAAGATGAATGACGAATATTTTGAAATGTTTATAGAAGAGTTTGGCGAGCCGACCGAACATATTCAGGCAACTGACCAACAAGTTGAAGCATATCGAGGCATACTTCCAGATCAGCTACTTAAATACTGGCAAATGGTCGGTTTCTCTGGCTTTAACGATGGTCTATTCTGGATCACCAATCCCGCAGAATTTGAAGATGTGCTTGAATCTTTTCTTGACGATACAGAGTTCGCACACTTTGACAATTACCATGTGATCGCTCGAAGCGCCTATGGTCAACTCTATTTGTGGGGAGAGCGAACAGGTGCGTCACTCGATATAGCGACACACTTAAATTGGATAATGACAAATCAAGGACACGCAAAAGACATTTCTAAAGGCGATGCTAATATTGCAATTCAAAGCTTTTTCGGTTTTCAAGATAAAGAATATATAGACGTAGAAGTTAGTTCAAAACCTCTCTTTCCGTCTGCGATTAAAAAACATGGTCCAGTGGGTAAAGAAGAAGTGATGGTGTTTACCCCTTACCTATTTATGGGGGGCAAGAAGTCCGCAGATGCTATGACCAAAGAAGATCTACATGTATTTTTACAGGTTATGGCGGATTTAGGGGGAGCCGAAATTATCGATATGGCGTCAATGGTCGGCAATGTCCTTAAAAGTCACAGAGAGTAACCCGTCCTGCATAGCAAAACTCAAGCTCACGCTTTGTGGGCTCTTTTGTTTACCCAGTATCGATCTAGATAGATATCTTTTAAACAATCAGTTTGGCTGAATAGTGATCACACACAAGGCAAGAGTTCTTAGCTTAAACTCAGATATTGAAGAAGAAGTTACGCTTGAAGTTAATGGTGTCGAATTAACCTGTTTTGCCGGGGTGTGCCCCTATGAATTGTATATTGGGCAAGAATATCCCGTTACATTTGAAATGTTGGATTTTGAATTAACAGAGCAGGAAAGTGCAGACGAAACTAGTATGACAAGGGTCGATAGTACCTATGCTTATAAGCTATTAGGTAGACTAAACGGTGGGACCATAGACGCTGGACTTAAGATTTGTGATGATTTTTTAGAGTCTGATTATGTATATTTGGATGGTCAGTTTATTTGTCTCCGTGTCGAGCGGTTGGACGTAGAATTTTTAGATAGGTAAACCGAGTGCTTAGGGCATGTTCTTTGCTCCCAAATAATGATCGGGTTTGTGCAAATAAATTAGGCAAAGGATATAAACGCAAATGAATAATGAAAACTCTACACTAGTTCGCTTTGTTATGAATGTTGTAAATTGAAAAAAGTACCCCATCAATCCTATAGCCTAGATGGACTGAAAAATGGTGAGTGTTTGTGTGTGGTCAATCAAGATGATTCTTGGAAAGTTGTATACAACAGTCAAGGAAGAATTACGTCTGTAACTGAATGTCAAAATGAAGAAGATGCGTATGAGGAACTATATCGCCAAATCTCAGATGCTTATGGTTGGTAGATTTTAAGTGCACACAATTAGCTCGTTTTTACTTTAACTCCAGCATACGCCACAAACCACATGAAAAGCTTACGAACTCACGATATCCTAGGGGGATAATAAGGTAGCGCCATGTAGATGGCAGAAAGTGAATTCGAATGAAGTTTATCCATACCTCAGATTGGCATCTTGGCCGACAGTTTCATAACGTCTCTTTACTTGACGATCAGCAAGCCGTTCTTGACCAGTTAATCCAATACATTGAAAACAACCCTGTTGATGCAGTGGTAGTTGCTGGTGATATTTATGACCGTTCTGTCCCACCAACCATTGCGATTGAGCTACTTAACAAAGTAGTGAAGCGAATCTGTGGTGAGCTAAACACGCCGATGATTTTGATTTCTGGCAACCATGATGGTGCAGAGCGCTTGGGATTTGGCTCTGAGCAGATGAAAAATGCGGGTCTTCACATTATCAGTAACTTCGAAGACATGCTTACCCCTGTTGTTATTGAAACCGAAAGCGCAGGGCAAGTGGCTTTTTATGGCATGCCTTATAACGATCCTGAGCAAGTCCGTTTTGCCTACCAAGAACCCGTTTCGACCCACGATCAAGCGCACAAGCTACTCGCAGGAAAAATCACTGAGCAGTTCCAACCAGAGCAACGCAACGTGTTAGTCAGCCACTGCTTTGTCGATGGTGCCATTGAGTCTGAATCTGAGCGTCCACTTTCGATTGGTGGTTCTGACCGCGTCAGTCACGAGCATTTCCTCAACTTTGACTATGTAGCGTTGGGGCATTTGCATCAGCCACAGAAAAAAGGCGAAGAATACATTCGTTATTCTGGTTCACTGATGAAATACAGCTTTGGTGAACAAAACCAGAAGAAAGGTTTCACGCTGGTGGAAATCGACCAAAACGGGTTTGTCTCGGCCGAGCATCTTGACCTTGCTGCACCTCATGAGATGCGAATCGTTGAAGGTGAGCTTGAACAAGTGATAGAGCAGGGCAAAACCGATCCGAAAAACGAAGACTACTTGTTGGTACGTTTGATGGATAAGCACGCAATCTTAAACCCAATGGAAAAGCTACGTACTGTTTACCCAAATGTTTTGCACCTAGAAAAACCGGGAATGTTAATTGGTGTCGAACAGGAAATGGCGCAAGCAAAGTTGGCGAGAAGTGAGATAGACATGTTCCGAGACTTCTTTTCGGAAGCGCAAGACAGCCAACTATCGCAAGAACAAGATCAAGCGATAAGTGACATCATCAAACAACTTTCTCAGCAGGCTTAGTAAGGACCAAACATGAAACCCATTAAACTGACAATGCAGGCTTTTGGTCCGTTTGCTCAAACAGAAACGATTGAGTTCGACAAACTGGGAACTAACCCTTTGTTTCTCATCAACGGTCCTACTGGTTCGGGTAAAACCTCGATTCTCGATGCGATTTGTTTTGCACTTTATGGTGAAACGACGGGTAACGAGCGCCAAGGTATTCAAATGCGTTGCGATATGGCAGCGCCAACGTTATTGACCGAAGTGACGTTAGAATTCTCTTTACACGGCAAGTCTTATCGAGTGATTCGCTCACCAGAACAAGAAGCACCAAAGGCGCGTGGTGAGGGCATGACTGTACGTAAGCATACCGCAGCTTTGTATGAGATTACGGACGAAGAAAAGCTGATCACTAGCAAAACAACGCAAGTAAAGACAGAGGTGACCAATATTATTGGCTTGAACGAAACTCAGTTCCGTCAAGTGATGGTGTTGCCACAAGGTAAGTTTCGAGAGTTGTTACTTGCGACATCCAAAGAGCGGGAAGAGATCTTTGGTCAGCTATTCCAAACGGATATCTACAAGAAGATTGAATACGCACTGAAAGACAAAGCGAGTGCCATTAGCAAAGCTAAAGACGAGTTTGATAACCAAATTCGAGGCGCACTGCAGGTGGCTGGTGTTTCTTCCGAAGCGGAGTTGACAGAGCAGCGTGAAATCTTATCTGTTCAATTTGAATCTGTACAAAAGCAAGAGCAAGAATCTCTGGCGCAATTAAATGCGGTAAAAACGGAACTGCAAAAAGCAGAAGCGCTGAGCAATGAGTTTAAAAAGCGCGAGCAAGCCGAAGTTGCATTGAAGCAACATTTGGAACAGAGCGATGCTGTCTTATCACGTCAATTGCAGTTAGACAATGCGAAGAAGGCAAGCAAGGTTGAGTTGCCTTATGTCACGTTACAAAATGCCTCAAAGCAAACGCAAGAGCTTGAGCAAAAGGTGGCTAAGCTATCTCAAGATCTTACTGTGGCAAATGACGCGGTAAAATCCAAAGAAGGCGCATTGCAAACCGTGAAAGAACAAGCTGCACAATTGCCAAAACTGACAGAGCAGCAATACCAACTTGAAGGCATGAAAGGAAAGTTGGTTGAAAAGTCAGAGCTAGAGAAAGCCATTAACGTAGGTTTGGCGCAAAAGTCGGAGTTTGAGGCAACGCTTAAGAAATATATCGCTCTGAAAGAGAAGTTAACGCTAGAGGCGCAACAAGGTCAGAAGTCACTGGATCAAGCTCGAGTCGATGTTGCAAGTATTGGCAGTGTAGAGGCTGAGATAAAACAGCAACAACGTTTGATGCAAGACCTACAAAAGCTTACGGGCTTAAACCAAGAGCTGGCGAAATTGGATGCGTTGACGCTTAGCAAACAAGCTTCGGTTGACCAAGCTAAAGCGCGATACGTAGAACTTCAACGCTCAGCAGATACACTTGAATTGAACTGGCATAATGCTCAAGCCGCTGTATTGGCTCAGCGCTTACAAGCCGGTGAAATGTGTCCGGTGTGCGGTAGTGTAGAACACCCTCAACCCGCTCAATTTGTTGGTGAAGAGGTAACAAAAGAGCAAGTTCAGCGTGCTCGAAACACCGAGCGAGAAGGGCAAGTTGCGCTTAACCAATTGAACAATCAGTTGGAGCAGCACAATATCGCAATCGGACAATACAAGCAGCAGATTGAGCAACTATCCGCTGAACTTGGTCAAAACGCATCAATGGATTTAAGCGCGTTACAAGCGTCCATGCAGCAGCTCAATGAACGTCTACAGCAATTGTCATCGATTAACTTGGTTCAGTTGGAACAAAGCGTCAATGAGTTAAACCAGCGTTGCATCACTGGTGAAAGTAAGATCAATGATCTGCAAAACCAGATGGCAGCGAATGAATCGACGATAAAAGTGAATCAAGAGCAATTGGCTAAACTCTCAGCTTCGTTAGATGCTAAGTACTCGTCACTTGACGTTCTTGAGCAAGAGATTGTTGCGATTCAAAAACAGATTACCGAGTTAAATACCGCATTCGAGTCTGCACAAAACCATTTGCAACAAGCCGTGCTGGCGAAGACCAATATTGAAAGCCAACTGACAACCAATCAACAGTGGTTGAATGAGGCACTCGATCGTTTGAACACAGCCAAAGCTGATTGGAACCAGGCTTTGCAGGCGAGCGCATTCGAGGATGAGGCGCAATTCATAGCATGTAAAGTTGATGAAGCCGAGATGCAGATTTGGCAGCAAGAAATTGATGTGTTCAAACAGACCCAAATCAAGCTAGAACAAACATTGGCAGACTTGAGTTCAACATTGAAAGACTTGGCATTGCCTGATTTAGATGACCTTAACGTTAAGTTAAACAGCATTCAGCAAAGTTATGTTGAAGCGCGTAATCAGCTTGATAGCACGCGCTCTCTGTTTGAACGTCTAAAGAAAGTCCGTAATGACATCGCGACGTTACATGACAAGAACACTAAGTTAGAAGACGAATACAAAGTGTTTGGCACCTTGTATGACGTTGCAAGCGGTAAAACGGGTAGCCGTATCAGTCTGCACCGATTTGTCCTTGGTGTGTTATTAGACGATGTATTGATTCAAGCCTCACAGCGTTTAAGTCTGATGAGTAAAGGTCGTTATATCTTGGCTCGTAAAACTGAAGGCTTTAAAGGTGCTGCAGGGCGAGGCTTAGATTTGGTGGTTGAGGATAGCTACACAGGTAAAACGCGCGATGTCGCGACGTTATCAGGTGGTGAATCTTTCATGGCAGCGTTGGCATTAGCGCTCGGTCTATCTGATGTTGTGCAGTCTTACAGTGGCGGTATTCGCTTGGATACGCTGTTTATTGATGAAGGTTTTGGCAGCTTAGATCCGGAATCTTTGGATCTTGCGATTCAAACCTTGGTCGACTTACAACAAACGGGTCGCATGATTGGCGTGATTTCTCATGTATCTGAGCTGAAAGAGCAAATGGCGCAACGCATTGATGTCGAACCGTCGCGACTTGGTTCTACAGTTTCTGTGAAGTCTCAGATGGCATTTGATTCTTAATCGGTAAAGGTAAACGGTACCGATAAACATTGATAAACAAAAAGCCCAGCTAGATTACGGTGTAAAATAGCGGGGCTTTTGAGTTTTCAGTTTCGAAGCATTTATTGTTCGCAGAAACGACCTTCTTTCGGTGATTGCGTAATCGCATATTCACCATCAAGATTGCGGTAAACAACCGCGTTCCAAACTGAACCGTCATTCAATTCAAACTCTATCGCGTAGTTCACACCACTCACAATTTGTGCATGAACGGACAAGATCTGTTTAAACGAAGAGAGAGTTTCCATTTTATTTAGGACAAAGGCCATTGCCTTTTGAGCGTCTGGGGTAGCATCAAATTTGTTCCACCCACCTGGCATATTTCCTTGTGTATTACATACATCTGCCGAGGTTGTTGGTTGTGCCGCTTCATCTTGAGTATTTTGCTGACATCCAGCAAGAAGAATCAAGATTGCGCAAGCTGACACGGTTTTTAATTTCATAAAATTAACCTCTGTTTGCAAGCACGCATTATAAAGCTCGGTGTTAAAGCACAATGTCTACGTTGTGCAAACTTTTGATATGCAGAGGGTTAAATCCTGATGAAATCGTTGCGAGCGAGCTCCAAAAAAAGAAGATTGGTTAAGTTTTTGTGGGATTTTGATAGAACGTCACGCTTAATTGCGAGCGCAGCTTTACGGTTCATTTCGCGTCGTGAATTAAGATCACAATTATAAAATAGACATTAAAAACATAACTTTGTAAGTGTATCTGTTTTCTTAGTTCAGCCATATAATCCAAACGAAATTCATTAAGTGCCAATACAAAGTACTGAATGATTGTTGTGATGAAACAAAATGGATGAGAGGTAACACGATGAAGCAAAAAGCGCTATATCTAGCAGTAGCAATGGGTTTGAGTGGTCTTGCGAACGTCGCATCCGCTAATGAGATGGTGAACCCAGATGGTGGTGTCGTAGTCGGTTATTGGCATAACTGGTGCGATGGGGCGGGCTACAAAGGCGGTAATGCACCGTGTGTGACACTGGATGAAGTTGACCCAATGTACAATGTGGTTAACGTCTCCTTTATGAAGGTGTTCAATACCAACGAAGGCCGTATTCCAACCTTCAAGCTCGATCCAAATATTGGTCTTTCAGAACAACAATTTATTGATCAAATTGGTGCACTAAATCAACAAGGACGCGCCGTTCTTATTGCGCTTGGTGGTGCAGATGCACACGTTGAGCTGAAAACTGGCGATGAGCAAGCATTCGCTCAAGAGATCATCCGTCTTACTGATAAGTTCGGCTTTGATGGTCTGGATATCGACTTAGAGCAATCCGCAGTAACCGCGTCAGACAACCAAACGGTAATCCCGGCTGCACTTCGCCTTGTAAAAGAACACTACCAACAGCAGGGGAAAAACTTCCTAATTACGATGGCGCCTGAGTTCCCATACTTAACAGAAGGTGGCAAATACGTTCCTTATATTACTGGATTAGAAGGGTACTACGATTGGATCAACCCTCAGTTTTACAACCAAGGTGGTGATGGTATTTGGGTTGAAGGTGTGGGTTGGATTGCACAAAACAATGATGCGCTAAAACAAGAATTCATTTACTACATTTCAGACTCTCTATCGAACGGTACACGTGGTTTCCACAAAATTCCGCATGACAAATTGGTGTTTGGTATTCCATCTAACATTGATGCAGCGGCAACGGGCTTTGTGCAAGACCCTCAAGATCTTTATGATGCGTTTGACCAACTTAAAGCGCAAGGGCAGGCACTTCGTGGCGTAATGACATGGTCGGTGAACTGGGATATGGGCACAGACAAGAATGGTCAGGCGTACGGTGAAAAGTTTGTGAAGGATTACGGTCCGTTTATCCATGGCCAGACTCCACCACCGCCGAGTGAAGGCGAACCGGTGTTCAGTGGCATCAGTGATGTTCGCGTGCATCACGGTAGTTCATTTGATCCGTATGCAGGTGTTACCGCGTCTGACAAAGAAGATGGAGACCTAACTAACAGCATTACTGTTGAAGGTTCAGTTGATGTGAACACCGTTGGCACATATGTTTTGGTTTACAGTGTAAAAGACAGCGACAACAATGAAACCAAGCAAAGCAGAACAGTTGTTGTTTACAGCCTAGTGCCTGAGTTTGAAGGTGTAACGGATACGACCATACAGCTTGGTGACGCATTTGACCCAATGGCAGGCGTAAAAGCGACGGATGCAGAAGACGGTGATTTGACTGATCAAGTTCGTGTTGAGGGCAGCGTAGATATTAACGTGCTAGGTGTCTACGACTTGGTTTACCGAGTAACGGATAGTGCAAATCAGACTACGACAGCTCAACGCTCTGTGATTGTTTCTGATGGCAGCAGTTACCCTCCGTATGAATCTGGAAAAACGTATGAGACAGGTGACATTGTCACAGGTTCAGATGGCAACTTGTATCAATGTAAACCGTGGCCATACACAGGGTGGTGTTCAAACCCTTCTTATGCGCCTGGTGAAACCGTTTATTGGTCAGACGCATGGGATAAGTTGTAATTAGCTCATGAATTTAGGTATACCCAAGTAACCTCGAGGTGCTAGGTTCAGCGAGAATGACTTGGTTTGTAGACGCGGCTGTGATTTAAAGGTCTAGTGGGTCTAAATCAAGAATCGACAACAAAGTATACAAGCCAAGTCAACTCGCCCTCAGGGAGTGTGTCATTGACCCGATTACTGCGTCAAACAACTTGGGAAGAGCTTGCTATTCCCAAGTTGTTTTCCTTGCTTACTTTCGGTAAACAGGGAATCAATGACAACGCTCTGAATCAGCACCTTGAAGTCACTTGGGTATAGGCCTGCTTCACTGGAGGCTTTTTTATGCGCGTGACTTCACATCTCATTGAATCAAAGCTAGAACTTTAAAGCGTAATCATTAGTATCCCGCCTCCGCATTTTCCAGACTTACCTATAGTTGGAATGCGTCGCTCTTTGTCAATTTGGTACGGTCACCTAGGAGGATTTAATGAAAAGGATCAATGTAGTAGGCAGCAGCGGAAGCGGTAAATCGACGTTTTCAAAGCAGCTCGCAATGAAATTAGGTGTCACGTACATAGAAATGGACAGGTTATTCTGGCTTCCCGATTGGAAAGAACTCGATGATGAGACGTTCTTCGATAAAGTCGTGGACGTAACTCAACAAGACGCTTGGGTACTCGACGGGAACTACAGCCGAACACAACCATACAAATGGCAAAGAGTCGATACCATCATCTGGCTCGATTATTCACGTTCTATCACCACTTATCGCTCCTTCACTCGTGCTATCAAAAGGGCATGGACTCAAGAAGAGTTCTGGGAAGGAACTGGAAATAGAGAAAGTTTTAGAAAAGCGTTTTTGAGCAAGAATTCGATTATTTGGTGGTCGGTTAAGAATTACCGAAAGAATCGGAAGCGTTATCTAAAACTGAAAGAGGACTTAAAAGGTTCGCCTATCGAGTTCATCCACATCACTTCGCCCAAAATGGCACAAGATTTTCTTGGTTCTCAAGATTTTATAAATAGATAAGTAACTTATTTAAGTGACTTTTTGGCAACGGCTCGCAGCTGTGTAAATCCTGACATTCCGCCTCCGTTAGATGATGAATACTAGGGTCTGTTGACCTTTCGCGGTTAAATTTTTGTTCGGATGGGGACGCCTAGTCAAAATCGTTTTAGGTGAGGCAAGGAGTGTGTCGCCTAGTCATTCTAAGCAAATACTCCTTAACAAAACATAAAACGATTTTAACCGAACCCTTTGGGCAGCGTTTGTTGGACATTTCTACTGCGTTATCGACTTCTCATGTAGGCTGGCTACACAGCAAAGTCTCTGCCTTGTATAAATGTCCAACAATTCGCTGCAAAAATCAGCTCGAAAGATTAACAGACCCTAATAACGTTCCTGTCGTATTCATTGTGGAGGTATTATGATCGGCTACGAAGAAATGGCGATATCAGGCTACCTAGGTTGGTTACTCGCTGTTTTGTTGGTTTACCCCTTTGCCTATGTTGGTATCCATATCGGTGTATTCGATATAAAAATCCGTACCAAAGTCAGTCGTTATTTCAATCGCTTTATATTAGCTTTAATTGCATTTTTACTGATTATGCATCTACAAACCGAAGTGGTTTACGGCAAGTACTTTCTTGGTCTTTGGGAAGCACAACAGTAACTCTGATCGCATTAATTCCCATCGCCTTGTGCTAAGTTGTCGAAATTGAACTAAAAATCGACAACTTAGCATGAAGCCATACGACCTATATTTTCTTCATACTTCACCCGTACACATTCCACCTTTCTCCGAACTGATGACAGAGCTCGCACCTGATTTAAAAGTCGCACACTTTGCCGATGCTGGCTTGTTAGAGCGTCTGGTTGCGGGAGAGGACGAATCTAAGGTGGAACAATCCGTACAAGGCAAAGTACGCGAGCTTTCTGAACAAGCAAACTTGGTGGTTTGTACCTGCTCCTCAATTGGTCGCTTTGCTGAATCACTTACGGAGCAGGGAACCAATGTTCAGCGTATCGACCGCGCGATGGGTGACCAAGCTGTCACTCATGAGCGAGTGTTGTTACTCGCGGCATTATCGACAACCATTGAACCTAGCTTGGCGTTACTTGAGACAAGTGAGGGCAATTGTATCCTTCAGTTAGATACGTTTGTGGTTGAAGGTGCTTGGGAACGCTTTCTCGACCAAGATAACCAAGTCTATTACGACAAGATTAAAGCGGTAATAGAACAAAAGGCTCGTGATTATGACGTAATTGTATTGGCACAAGCTTCGATGTCAGGTGCTGCATCATTAGTTGATGTTGACATTCCAGTATTAAGCAGCCCACGTTTAGGTGTAAAAAGGGCAATTGAAACCTTAAGGACATTCCATGCAAATAACTAGTTGGATTCAGCTATGCTTACGCGAGCTTGAAGGGGCGCCCATAAAAGAACATTCCGATATCGAAGCGTCGTTTGCGGAGTCGGAACGTTTCTCAAAATGGAAGGCAAGCAAAAGAGAAATACGCCTCGAAGAAGTCAGTGATCGTTGCTGGATCAAGAGCTGCACGGGTGGCTACATCACAGAGGTACATTTGCATGCAGATGGTTCACTTGATGAATACACCTTGTTTGGACGCCTTCATACCAAAGGACATTGGGAGCTAGAGGCTCGTGTACTTCATATCACGATCTACAAAGGTGAAAACACTTATGAACTTTCTGTTGTGGGAAACCGTGAACCTTCCATCCACTCGGCGATTGAAGACAAAAATGGAGAAGTACACTCCTATCTAAAACTGACTCCAATTTCTCAATAGCAATTTAACAAGGACGAGCACCACAATATGGACATTGTATTTGTAAGGCATGGCGTGCCGGATTTTACGTTAGCGGATGAGCGGCAGATGACCCAACTTGAGAAGGACTATGCGCCGCTTTGCCGAGAGCACTTGCCCGTGCTGCAAGAAAAACTCAATCATGCAGTCTTCAATGATGCTGAAATCATCATCAGCTCTCCTTATACAAGAGCCCTTCAAACTGCAGAAATCCTCAATCGTCATCGCGGTTTGCCTTTGTTTGTTGAGCATGACTTGAGAGAGTGGCGTGCTGACAAAGAAGGTGGCTACATTACATTGAATGAAAGAGACCGACGCTGGCACGAATACCGCGCGTTGTTAAAAGCGGGTATTCCAATGACTGATAGTCGCTATGAACATGTTGATGAGCTAAAAGCACGGGCTGAGTTGGTGCTGGAGCGTTACCGCCAATATCGAAAGGTTGTTATCGTGAGCCACTTTAATGTGTTTGAAGCACTACAAGGTTTCCAAGACGTAGGACTGTCCTGTGGAGAATTTCGATACATTAATTTCTGATCGAATTTTTATCTTCTATAGTAAAATCAGTCACTAATTTAACTTCAGGTTGCTGTATGAAATCTCTCAAAACACTTTTACTTTTGTCTCTTGCAACGTTGTTTGGCTGTACGTCTAAACCGGACGGCGTGGAGCCCGTCAACAACTTTGAACTTCAACCATATCTAGGTAAGTGGTATGAAATTGCGCGTCTTGATCACTCTTTTGAGCGTGGTTTATCGAATGTGACGGCTGAATACGAGTTACGTGAGGATGGTGGCGTAACGGTTATCAACCGAGGCTATTCAGAAGAAGATAAAGAATGGACGCAAGCTGATGGCAAAGCGTATTTCGTTGATGGTGAAAATACAGGGCATCTAAAAGTGTCTTTCTTCGGTCCGTTTTATTCGTCTTACATCGTATTTGAGCTAGGTGAGAACTACGACTACGCGTTTATCTCTGGTTTCAATCACGACTACCTATGGCTATTGTCACGCACACCAACTGTCGATAAAGCAACGGTCGAGCGTTTCAAACAAGTAGCAAAAGAGAAAGGCTTTGCGTCGGACGAATTAATTCTCGTAGAGCAAACAAAGTAATACTTACAGCGACAAATGAAACATGCCCCACAAAAAGTGGGGCATGTATTTAACTGAGTTCTGGATTACTTAATTAATCGAACAACTAATGAACCTGGTGCTCGGATCGATTCAATGTTGTGGCTCAGCACTGTACCTTCCGTCGGCGCTGTGTAACGCTGAATCTCATCACCAAAGCTGTCGTATTGAATTGCAACCAATTGACCTTGTTCTACCTTATCCATCATCTTCACTTGTGGTAGTACAAAACCACCCAATTCAGCGCGAATGCTGATGATGTCTTTGCCTTCTAAGCAAGGAGTGATTTCTGCAACTTCACTAGTTACTACGTCATGACGAGCAAGGATATTGAAGATGCCAGTCACGGTACGGTCAATCAGGTCCTGTTCTGTGTAACGACCCATACCCACTTCAATGGTGATGCTTGGAATGCCGCTGTTGTTCCAGACGGTTTCAAGTACTCCAGCGTCACCCGGATCGTTAAGAATCGCATCTGGGTTAATGAGGCGAGCCATTTCCAGAGATTGCTCAATACGGAAATCGGCAAACACGTACAGCGGGTAAGCAGCACCAGTGGTTTGAGTGTGCAAATCAATCGCCAGTTCTGCGTTTGGCTTTAGAAGGTTATTCCACAAAGCAAATAGGAAGCGGTTTGCTTCGTTGCCGTTTGCATCGCCAGGGAAGAAACGGTTTAAGTTTGCAGGAGATGCATCAGGATCCGCAGAGAAGAAGTCGCGGCTGTGGTTCAGCATACCCGTTAGGTTGATGGTCGGAACGACAGTTACAGTACCTGCGATGTCTTTACCAATCAGTTCACGAGCGGTCTTTTGCGCCGCTAAAACACCGTTGTATTCATCACCATGAACACCTGCTGTGATCATGATTTTCTTACCCGGTTTTTCGCCTTTGAAAACCAACACAGGCAAATGTTGCCATTGAGATAGGGCGTTGGTTGCGATACGGAACCAAAACTTGTGCTCGCCTGCAGGCAAGTCTTTTACGTCAAGAGATTGAATGACTTGATGACCTTGAATTACGTCATCCAGAAATTGTGTTGCCATTAAAGTTGTCACTCCAAAACATCTTACTTCGATGCTTGTTTGCCATACGGCTTGAATTAAAAAAGGCGAGAACTTGTCTCGCCTTATTCTTTATACCCAAACTCCGCTTTCGCGTTTAAGTTGCTTGGGGATATTGGTAATCAGTTTACGCAAAACCCATCACGTGAGCTGCGACGACGACAATGCTCGATAAGGTAAAGAGTAATAACATAAAGCGCCAGCAGAATTTCGCCCAGTCACCCCAGTCGATACGACATACCCCCAGTGTTGCCATTAGCGACGCTGAAGTAGGAACGATAACGTTAGTGAAACCGTCACCAAGTTGGAATGCTAGAACGGCTACCTGACGTGTAACGCCAGCGATGTCTGCAAGAGGAGACAATAGAGGCATTGTCAGCGCTGCTTGACCAGAACCTGAAGTCACGAAGAAGTTGAAAATAGATTGGAAAACATACATCAACCAAGCAGCGGCAACGTCAGGAAGACCGCTGATCACACCACCAGCGCTATTCAGGATCGAGTTCAGTACGCTCGCTTCGTCAGTAGTACCGCCACCTAGGATAAGCAATACACCTTTCGCACAACCAACCAATAGAGCAGGGGCAAGCATGATTGCTGCACCTTCTTTAAATGCGTCAGCCGCGCAGTTTAGCGTCATGCCGTTCAGACGGAAGATCGTACCGATGATCGCAACGACAAAGCCCATAGTGAAGAATTGAGACGCGATTTCTGGAATGTACCATGCGTTAGCCACTACGCCCCAAACAACCCATACTGTCGTTGCGATAACCGTAAGGATTACTAGGGTATCACCTAGGTTCCAACGAGAATCGTGGTCACCTAGCTCTTGCTGACGGAAGTATTTGTCAGTGCGACGGCTGTAAGAAAGCTCAGGGTTTGCTTTGATACGCGCTGCGTAAATCATAGTGAAAGCAATACCAATCGCGGTGAAAGCCGCCCAAAGACCCATACGTACAGTCATACCGGATAGAACAGGAATGCCGGCAATACCTTGTGCAATTGCTACCGAGAATGGGTTCATCCAAGACGTTGCAAAACCAATCTGAGTCGCAACGTAGGTCACCATTACTGTAGTAATACCATCGTAGCCAAGACGAACCATAAGCGGTGCGATAATAATCGCAAATGCAACGGCTTCTTCACCCATACCAAATACTGCGCCGCCCAAAGAGAACAGCAAGAACAGAACGGGAATGAATAGCGCTTCGTTGCCTTTGGTCTTATCGATAAGGCGAAGGATACCGTTGTCGATTGTGCCTGTGCGCATTACCACACCAAATGCACCACCGATAACCAGCATGAACATGATAACGCCAATCGCGCTGCCCCATTTAGAGCCTGAAACCAGACCTTCGAATGGGAAGTTCATCAGACCAATGCCACCGCCTGAAGCGAACAGTCCAACCTTGTTGTAAACCAATTCACCGTTTTCGTCGGTTGCATAAGAGAAAGAAGATGGATCGATAACTGTGCGAGTTTTTTCTGCACCGTCGACCATGTAGGTCACCTGTTGGCTATCGAAATGACCAGCAGGGATTAAGTAGGTAAGAATCGCAGCAAGAATACCAACAATGAAGATCAAAATGAGGGTATCAGGCATCTGCCATGATTTAGGGGTTGCCGCCGATTCCGATGGCTGAGCGTGTGTGTGAGACATAACCTATTTCACGTCGAATTATAGAAAGCATGAAATATCGATAAAATAGAATAAAAAGTCAATATTAACTGGGTTGATGAACTATAAATTCATCAATAATTTGATCTGAAGAGGGTTGAGTTGCTTATCAATGATTTAATGGTTAATTGTTTTGGTTAGATGTTGTGCGAATGAAAACGGAGTTAGGACTTGTGGTGATTCACAAGTCCCATAATTATTCACTTTTCTGCATGAGGTGTTTGTTCTGAATAAAACGCGGCAACATCGTGCAAATCTTCATCATTTAGCATGCGTAATTGGGCTGCCATCATCTCAGCCAAAGGACCTAAGCGAAGCCCATCTTGATAGGCTTTCATAGAATCATACAAGTACTGAGCATTCTGACCGGCTAGGTTAGGGTAAGCGTCGTTTGTCGTCATGCCGTTCGAACCATGACAGTAAACACAGCTTGGCGATTTGAGTTTGCCTTTATCAACGTCACCAAAAGGTTTCGCCACAACAGAGGAAGAGAGAAGAAGAGACGTTAGAAGCACGTATCTAAGCATGAAATGCACTCATTGTAGTTCTTGAAAGCGCATAGAATAAAGCTTCCCCTTAGGGGAAGCTCAATGATCAAAATCAAGTTAAAGCAGAGATTTAAGGCTTGCTAGGAAGGTATCGATGTCTTGTGCCGAAATATCTTTGTGCGTCACGAAGCGGATTGGGTTTCCTGGGGTAATCGTGATGCCTTGCTCCTTCATCTTTTCTGCGATACCAGCGATTTCCACTTGTGGATCAAGCTTGGCAAAGACGATGTTGGTTTGAACAAATTCTGGATTAACAGAGAAACCAGGCAATTCCGCTAAACCTTCCGCTAAGGTCTTTGCATTGATGTGGTCTTGTTTTAGCTGTTCCACTTGTTCGGTAAGAGCAAGTTTGCCTGCTGCTGCAAGGATACCTGCTTGGCGCATACCACCGCCGACCATTTTTCTTAGGCGACGAGCTTTTGCGATGTACTCTTTGCTACCAAGCAGCAGTGAACCAACAGGGGCAGCCAAACCTTTAGATAAACAGATAGTCATTGAATCAAAGTACTGACCAATCTCTTTCACTGGAACATCAAGCGCAACAGCTGCGTTAAATACGCGAGCGCCATCTAGGTGCATCTGCAAGTTATGTTTGTTCACGAACTCACGAGCCTCTGCAAGGTAAGAAAGAGGAATCACTTTACCGTTGATGGTGTTTTCTAGACTAAGTAGGCGAGTACGTGCAAAGTGCGCGTCATCTGGCTTGATAGCGGCTTCTAGTTTATCGAATGGCAAAGTACCGTCTGGGTTGTTTTCAATCGGTTGAGGTTGAATAGACCCCAGTACCGCCGCGCCGCCAGCTTCGTACTTGTAGTTATGCGCTTGCTGACCACATAGGTATTCGTCACCGCGCTCACAATGTGCCATTAAGCCAAGTAAGTTTGCTTGTGTACCAGAGGTCGTGAACATTGCCGCTTCAAAGCCCGCAAGCTCAGCAGCAAATTGCTCTAACTCGTTAACGGTTGGGTCATCACCGTACACATCATCACCTACCGGAGCGGTAAACATTGCTTCACGCATTGCTTGGGTAGGTTGCGTAACGGTATCTGATCGAAAGTCCATAATTCTCTCCTCGGTCGAAAAGACCTAAATATAACCGCAAAGACGAGCTTTGCTTAGGCAAGCGATAGTTTTGGCATCCGTAATAATGCCTTGAATAATTTGTTGTTCGAGTTCTTCTCGTGACAATGTCACCACTTCAATCACTTCATCGTCGTCACACTCGTATCGATTAGTCCTGTTCAGTTGCTCAGCAACAAACAAGTACTGGATTTCATCACAAAAACCAGCAAGAGGGGTAACTTGACCAAGCGATGTGAACTTTTCGGCGCTATATCCTGTTTCTTCTTCCAACTCTCTTTGAGCACAGTGCAACGGATCTTCATCGCCTTCACGTGTGCCAGCAGGCAATTCAAGCAGCCATTTGTTAAGAGAGGGACGGAATTGATTAACAAGAACGATGTTGCCATTTGAAGTAATAGGTAAGATAACGGCAGCACCGGGGTGTTGGATAGTGGTATGTGTGATCATCCGACCAGTTGGTAGTTTAACTTCCTCTTCGACCAGAGAAATCTGCTTCCATTTATGAATTGTATTGCTCATGCAGTTGTGGATCCTAGCGGTAACCGCGTGTTGACGTGTTTTGCACATTAACCACAAACCGCGTGAAACAAAAGTAGAAAATGGTTTCATACTCTTATGAAATCAGCACATTCAGTGAGTTATGTCTCATAAATGAAAACTATGGTTACCCGCGCACGCGCGCGAAGAGCATCTGGTATAACCGAGGTTCACTAAAAAATACACTTGTAACAAAGTGATAACAAATGTATAAAATTAAATATACAGCCTCAGTTCAACAGCCGGAGCTTTTATGATTCAACCATCTTTCGCATCAAATGCAGAAAAGGCGCTTCTTTCAGAGCGTATCAACAAGCTGGCTAAAGCACTGACCGACGGCGTTTACGAACGCGAACACACCATCAAACTTTGTCTTCTTGCCGCTCTAGCGGGTGAGAGCGTCTTCCTTCTTGGTCCTCCGGGTATTGCAAAAAGCTTAATCGCCAAACGTCTTATCCAAGCATTTGATAACAGTAGTTACTTTGAGTACTTAATGACTCGCTTCTCAACACCAGAGGAAGTGTTTGGTCCATTGAGCATTCAAGAGCTAAAAGACAACGGTCGTTATGTCCGTCTTACTCAAGGCTACTTACCAACGGCACAGGTGGTTTTCCTTGATGAGATTTGGAAAGCAGGTCCTGCGATTCTGAATACGCTTTTGACTGTTGTGAACGAAAAGACGTTCAAAAACGGCAGTGAAATTGAACGTGTACCGATGCGCCTTTTGGTTTCTGCATCAAACGAACTACCAGACGAAGATAGTGGTTTAGACGCACTTTACGACCGCATGTTGGTGCGCGTGTTTGTAAACCGCATTCAGGATAAGCAAAACTTCAAATCCATGCTGACAGTGGGTACGTCTCAAGAAGCGCAGGTTCCAGAGGGTTTGGCGATCACAGACGAAGAATACCACCGCTGGCAGCAACAGCTCGATAAGCTGACTCTCACCGACAATACATTCGAAAAGCTATACCAACTTAAGTCTATGTTGGAAACCAAAGTTGAATCTGAGTTTGGCGACGCATCATTAACAGACATGTACGTGTCTGACCGCCGTTGGAAAAAAGCGGTCAAATTGCTTAAAGCGAGCGCGTTTTTCAATGGTCGTGATGAAATCAACCCACTTGATCTTCTGCTACTGCAAGATTGTTTATGGAATAGCCCTGAGTCACGCGATGTCGTTCGCAGTGTGATTCAAGAGTTCGCACTAAAACATGCCTTTGATCAGCAAGAAGCAGAGCAAGAGATCGAATACTGTCGTGAATCTTTGGTTGATGTGCAGCATGAACTTGAAGACAAATATCGCATGACGCTAAACGCTGAAGTGGCAACGGGCCTGCTTCGCAAAGAAACCATGAGCTTCGATACATCCAAAGCGAAAACTTACAAAGTAGGCGCGGCGGTGAATCTGGTTAAGCTGGTTATTCTGCAAAGCAACATGTCGGTATCTGAATCAGAGAAGGGTGACAGCCGCTGGGTATACGTACCAAAAGACGAGCTTGACCGAGTGATCAAAGAAGGTCATGGCGATGTGTATGGCTACGTGAACCAAAACACCAATATGTGTCGTCTGCGGTTTGATGTCGATGCCGCCAATAACCTAGTGATCCGTGACATTGCAAACCGTGGTGTGTTGGTGAGCTTGGTCACCCAACAAGGTTTAGACGTTGAGCTTTACCAAAAATGGTTGGCAGAAAGCGAAAAAGCAGTCAGCCAATTGAGTGAAGCTGAACATCATATGCGTAAGGTTAAAGCCAACTTTCATGGCGCATTACCTCACAGTTTCGTGGATCCAGAGTTACCACGTCTAATGGAGTCGAGTCTGCAACAGGTGAGCCAGAGACTTGAGTCTATCCAAGGTGAAAGCGAGAAGATCATTCAGCGCTTTAAAAACTTACATCAGTTTTTCTCTTAAGGAGACGACATGTTAGGTGCAGACGGACTCAGCTTAGCACTTATGGTGGCAGATTCAGGCATCATTGATAGTGCGGTTAACGATTTAATGGCGCGCTCACAAGTCATGATGATGGCAGAAAATCGAGGTATGAAATCCTCGGTGAAAAACCATCTACTTAAATGGCGTGGCAACGTGAAAAAGCGCATGACGAAAGTCTGTGAGACAGAACGTTTTCAACAGGAACTCGCACTCTATCAAGAAGTGATTTATTGGGATGAAAACGAGTTTTTCGAACGAATTGATGACGTGATCAAAAACCTTGAATGGCACTCGGCGTTTTACATGCAAGCGCGTCGCATGATGGAGAAGAACAAGGGGGTGAACAACCCAATGTTCCCTCATTACTTCTGTGACCAGTGGTATCAAAGCCTTGCAGAAGCAATCAAACAAGCGCAAGTCTCTGAGCTTGAAGAGAACAAAGAAAAAGTCCTCAACGATCTTTATCAACGTATGGAAACTATGCGTAACATGGATAAAGTGACGGAGTCTGGTGACGAAGAAAGCGTTGGGCGTTTGTGGGATATGGCGTCCGCTAAGTTGAGTAAAACTGATTTAACCGTGATGAAGCGCCACGCAGAGTTCCTTAAAAAGCACAAAGGTTTGCAAGAGATCGCAGAGCAACTTGGTCGCATGGCGGGGCAAGTGAATGATCCTGACCTCAACCACGCACCAGCAGAAGAGCTGCAAATGGTTGAGGAAAAGAGTGACGAAGCGACAGACGATATCGTCGGTATTCATGAAAGTGACGACCTCAACAAACTGCTACCTAACGAAACCATGTTTTTAGCGTATCCAGAGCTAGAAGTCGTGTTCTACAAGCATTTGGTTGATAAACGCTTGATGAACTACCGCACGCAAGGTAAGTCTCGCACACTACGTAAAGTGAAAGCGCATAAACCCGATCATAAAGCGGTGGACGTTGAAAAAGGCCCATTTATCGTTTGTGTTGACGCGTCAGGTTCGATGAGTGGATTCCCGGAGCAATGTGCCAAAGCCATGGCTTACGCACTTATGCAAATCGCTCTGGCTGAACAACGAGATTGCTATGTGATCATCTTCTCCACTGAACACATTACTTACGAGCTAACGCGTCAGGATGGTTTACGTGAAGCCGCTGACTTTTTAACTTACAGCTTCCATGGTGGGACGGATTTGGAGCCAACGTTAATTAAATCTATTGATCTAATGAACAGCGACAAATACAAAAATGCCGACATGGTTGTTATCTCAGACTTCATTGCACCAAAACAGCAAGATGAGTTGCTTGCAAAAGTCGATGCGTTAAAAGCGAAAAAGAACCGCTTTCATGCCATTAGCTTATCGAAGTATGGCAACCCAGCGTTAATGTTGATGTTTGACCACACTTGGTCTTACCATCCAAACGTAGTGGGGCGCTTATTTAAACGCGTCGCAAACGGCTAACACCATCGAACAGTATAAAAGTGACAAGCAAAAGCGGCTTAAGCGGTCGCTTTTGTCGTTTTTTGTTCGGTGATATGCAATAAAGCCATTAGTAATAAGGCACCGATTAGATCGAATTATCGACTGTTTGGTTTAAAACAAAGCAAACGAAGCGGAAATAAAAGATTTTTGTTTGACTATATTTCCTGAATCCGTAAAGTAGCACCCAACGCAACGGGGCAGAGCCTTTAAGCGTAAACAATTTGGCGCCTTGGCAGAGTGGCTATGCAGCGGATTGCAAATCCGTGGACCTCGGTTCGACTCCGGGAGGCGCCTCCAAATTCATAAAAAGAGACGTCCTAGGGCGTCTTTTTTTGTATCTAAAATTCCTGTTCCATCAATTCCTTTTGCCGCCGTCAATCACTACTTTGTTTTTTCTTTACTGTTTCACATGTGTCGTGCTTTGCGACTTAGTAGAGCTTCACTTCTGAGTTCTCTCGGTTTCGTGGTAGCGCTATTACTTTGCTACTTCGTGAACTTAAGATGCGAGAAGAATTAATAACGCCACATAGTGTGAATATGCTTCAAACTTATGCAATTTGGCACTAATTTAAATTGTTGAATATGGAACATCTATCACTAATACGTTTTTTCAAGATTTGAAATCAAATCACATTTCTATGAATCTGCGAAATACCATGCATATCATACAAAAGTGCAACAAGCCTTACTCCTTCTCGTTTAACGAACAATCAAACTGTTAACGATATCTTTATTTGTTTCATGAACTAATGCGTGTATCCAATCAGCATATTTCTGTGACTAACACAGAATTATTTATCATTTATTTCAGTAGTCTAAATAAAACCCCTGTAGTGAAAAATTAGTGGTGACTAGCACGTCTCTGGCGTGTGGTCCCGTTGGATAACAAAATATTTCAGGAGCAATAACGTGCTACGAACAAAGAAAACAATCGTCAGTATTCTCGTTTCAATGGCGATGATCTCAGGCTGCAATGATTCAGACAGTGACACCATTTCAACCAGTCCTATTCCTTACTTTGCGGAATGGAAGGATGTCGACAGTGCTATTAAAAAAGATGATGCGATGGAAGCAGAAATCCAACGTATCCTTGCATTAATGACGTTAGAAGAAAAAGTCGGTCAGATGGTACAACCGGACCTTCGTGAGGTCACTCCACAAGAGGCGGAAACCTATAAGCTTGGCTCAATCCTAAATGGTGGTGGCGGTTTTCCAAACAATGATAAATACGCGACCGCACAAGATTGGGCGGACGAAGCGGATAAATACTGGTTAGCATTGGAAGACGCTTATGCTGACCGAGGATTCCGAATTCCCTTTATGTGGGCGACAGATGCAGTACATGGCCACAACAACGTTTTCATGGCGACGGTATTTCCTCATAACATTGGCTTAGGTGCAGCTCGCAACCCTGATCTGATTGAAGAAATAGGAAAAGCGACCGCAAGAGAGGTTGTTGCGACAGGTCTTGATTGGACATTCGCACCGACCGTTGCGACACCACGCGATTATCGTTGGGGACGTGTATATGAAGGCTACTCGGAAGATCCAGAAATCGTGTATGAATACGCGAAGCGCATGGTGGAAGGCATTCAAGGTGGTGAAGAAGGCTTAAAAGGGGACACTAACGTAATCTCTAACGTGAAGCACTGGGTCGGTGACGGTGGTACGTTGGGTGGTGTTGACCATGGTGAAAACCGTTACACAGAAGAGTACCTACGCAATATTCATGCAATGGGCTACATCGGTGGCTTGAATGCAGGCGCACAAGTGGTGATGTCGTCGTTTAACTCATGGTGGAACGATGCGAACTACGATCCTATGGTCGGTATCGACGGTGCTGAGGATGGTGGCGATTACATGCAAAACCAGAAAATCCACGGCTCACAATACCTGATTACTGATGTCTTGAAGGGCAAATTAGGCTTTGACGGCTGGACAAGGCGAGATCAACGGCTGTAGCGCAGCTGATTGTCCTCAAGCTGTAATCGCTGGTAATGATGTCTTTATGGTGACTTCACGCAACGATTGGCAAGCGTTCTATCAGAATGTGATTGACCAAGTAAACGAAGGCATTATTCCAATGTCGCGTATCGATGACGCCGTGACGCGTATTTTGCGTGTGAAAATGCGTGCAAACCTTTGGGAAAAACCACAGCCTTCAGAACGTTCATTGGCAGGCGAACAATCCGTATTGAGCGCGCCAGAACACGTTGCTATTGCACGCCAAGCGGTATCTGAATCCTTAGTATTGCTTAAAAACCAAGACCAAATCCTACCTTTGAAATCCGATTCGAAATTCTTGGTAACAGGTTCGGCTGCCAACGACATCACCAAACAAACAGGTGGTTGGTCGCTTACTTGGCAGGGTGATGGCAATACCATTGAGAAAGACTTCCCGAATGCACAAACGGTGCTTATGGCAATGCAGAAAGAAGTTGGTGAAGAAAACGTTTTTACCGATGCTTCAGCAACAACACCAGAAGAAGCTACTGCGCTTGTGGTTATCGGTGAAGATCCTTATGCAGAAATGTTCGGTGACATCAGCAAAGCACAAACGCTTGAATTTTCGAAGCTAAAAGCCTCTTATCAAGCGGATCTTGATACGATCAAAGCGCTAAAAGAGCAGGGATACAAAGTGGTCACGGTATTCTTCTCTGGTCGTCCACTTTACGTCAATGAAGAGCTCAACAACTCAGATGCGTTCGTTGCAGCTTGGTTGCCGGGTACGGAAGGTCTAGGTATTACTGATGTGTTGTTCGCAAAAGATGGTGCGGATTTCAAAGGTAAGCTCTCTTATTCGTGGGGCGCTAAGAAGTGTTCGACCACAATCAACCGCAAGGCACTCAATATCCCTAACTACACGACACCAATTGATGGCATAAATGGTGAGTTGATTGAGCAAGATATCGAAGGCGAACACAAGCCGTTGTTCCCATATGGATATGGTTTGAACTATGCAAATCAGACCGAAGTTCCTGCTCTATATGAAGACTTGAACGATATCCCGCTTGATCCTCGTGATTATGGCTGTGGAATGGACGAGCCAGATAACGGCATCGCTGAGTTCCCATTAGAGATCTTCGGTAAAGATGCAAAAGGAGAGTTTGTTGCACGTATGTCAGGCAGTGCGAATGGTTGGTCTGGACTGGAAATCAGCAAAGACACCACCACAATCGGCTCAGTAACAACGAAAGGCATCAACTACGATGGCATGCAGCAGTCAGCAATCAATGTGAAGTTCTCGGGAGAGACTGGTGATTTTGTTGGCAATTCAGCCGCTCAAATTTACATGCAAACGCCAGATGAAAAGGGTGTTGATTACAACAGCTACATGAATGCGGATTCGACTTTGGAGTTTGATATTCGCATGGTAACTGCAGCGCCAGAGAGCTTAGTGCTATCGACTCACTGTGAGTATCCTTGTCGCGGTGAGGTTAACATTAACAAAGTCTTACCAGAACCGTCAGAAAGCACTTGGACGACGATCAAAGTGCCGCTTCAATGCTTGAAAGATACTGGCATGAGTTTCCAAATGTTGAACACGTCTTTCTTGATGTACGCAACGGAGGCGGTGGAGTTTGATTTGGGTAAGATCCGTTACGTTCCAAACCCTGAAGGATTACCTTCTGATGCGGTAAGTTGTGAAGACATGCTAGAAGATGCGTTGCCACCACTAACGGGTGACAATTATAACCTATTCGCTGACTTCAATGCGCAGATAAATGCTTCAGACCAATATACCACTGAAGGTTGGGGGCCAATTCCTGATGGGGAAACACACATGACAGTAACCCCGGTAACAGATGGGGCAACAGTCACGTATAACAGTGCTAGTCCAGAGGCTTACAAAGGATTATTGCACTTCAACTTTGATGCACAAAACTTGGAAAACTTTGCGGAAGCGGGTTCACTAGTCTTCACAGTGAATGTCACTACCTTTGGCTCACAAAAGCCTGATAATGATCAAACAGGCTTAGTGCTGAAACTTGCTAATGCGGATGGCGATACGGGAGATGTTTTTGTACCGGAACTTTCCGCTGCGAATCTTGCACTAAACTCTGATGTTACCGTTACGGTTCCAATGTCCACATTTGGAGATAAGTTCGATAACAAGTATTGGGCGCAAACTGTTAAGACGTTCACTATCTTCCCCGCATGGGCAAATACCCAAGCTGGCGTAGAGTTTGAAATCAGTGATATTCACTTCACGAAGTAAACAGACCATCTAGGAAAGTTACTCAATTGAGTAGAAACAAGGCGAGCCTCAATAGCTCGCCTTTCTCGTTGAGGAAGCCTTTAAAAGCCAAGTGTGAACTTTCTTGCGGCAATCTATGTGAAATCTCTTTAGAATGTCTACCTCGACAAGGAAGCAGTGAAGACACATGAGAAATACAGACGACTACATTATTTTCTATCATTTGGTTGAACAGGGTTCATTCAGCGCCGCAGCAAGACAAATGGAACTCACTAAGTCGGTCGTCAGTAAGCGCATTGCCAAATTAGAGCAGGAGATAGGTGTTCAACTGCTTTATCGAACCACACGCACGCTTAAACTGACAGAAGCAGGGCAGTCCTTCTTCGAACATGCTCGCAGCGTTTACCAAGCCGTCGCAACCGCAGAAGAATCCATTGTTGGTTTAGGTAAGAGCCTATCCGGTAATATCAAGATTACCGTTCCGACCATCTCTGGTGAACTTATCCTTCCTACCGTTATTTCTGAATTCAACCAAGCTTACCCAGATATCAACATTGATATGGAACTGGACAATCGATTCGCCGACATCGTCAACGAAGGTTTTGACCTTGCCATTCGTACTGGGGTTTTACCAGACTCAAGCCTAATCGCACGTAAGCTTGTTGATGCAAACTGGATTGTGTGTGCATCGCCTAAGTACGTCGCCAAACATGGCAAACCAAAAACGCCGGACGATCTCACTAAGCACAACTGTTTGGTTTATGCCTATCAAGAGACAGGTGCACGTGAGTGGGCTTTCAAGCGTCATGATGAAGTGTATCAGGTTAAGGTGGATGGGAATCTATGTACCAATAACTCATCTGCGCTACGTAACGTCGCTTTGCTAGGGCAAGGTATCATTTATGTGCCTCGGGTACTGGTTTATGAAGACTTGCAGCAAGGTAAGCTGATTCAGTTGTTTAAAGACGAAACCGCTAAGTGCTTGGGCATTTATGCCGTGTACCCATACACACGTCAGCAACCAGAAAAGATTAAGATCTTTATTGAGCATCTGTATCAGTGTTTTCAACGTCGTAGCCATCAATTCTAGTGGTTCAACTTTTCTCAAAGGAGTGATTCTCCTTTGTTCGAAGGGATTCGCTCTAAATTTAAAACTCCACAATCTATCTATTTTCTTTGTCGATCGACAATGTCACAGTGATATAACGCTGCGATAACGTCATGGTGTTCACATGTTGTGGTTTTGTTTTGACTCAATATTCTGTCAAGGTTAGGTATATAAAGCCTTGTGATTCTTTTGACTTTGCTTTTCTTGGATGTTGTGCACATTTGTTAACAATACACTTTGCTATTGTTTCTTTTTGGAAACGATAAGTTTCTTTGTTGATTTTACAGTTCTTCGAAATTTAAGTGATTGAATCTATGGGTAATTAAAGTAGTTAATTTTGTCTGGGCGTCGTTATCGGACTTTGGTGGCATGGACGTTCAGATTCGGACTACTTATATTGGCTGAGCATAATAACTAGAGATACGGATATGAAACAGAAGCAGCTCATCGACGCGTTTGTCACCATTGTCGGGGAAGAAAATGTCCTTACCGATCAAATCAAAACCAAGTATTACCGCAGCGGTTTTCGCTCAGGAAGCGGCACGGCGTTGGCGGTGGTTTTTCCTAAGACTCTGTTAGAACAATGGAAGGTCATCCAACAATGTGTGGACAATAATTGCATCATCATCATGCAAGCAGCCAAGACGGGTCTGACCGAAGGCTCTGCGCCAAGTGGTAGTGATTACGACCGCGATGTGGTGGTGATCAATATTACCAAGATGAAGCAAATCTATCTGTTAGACGGCGGTAAGCAAGCGGTTTGCCTTCCGGGGGCAAGTTTACATTCACTAGAAAAAGAGTTGCGAGCAGTTAATCGCGCGCCGCATTCGGTGATTGGTTCTTCTTCTCTGGGCGCAACCGTTGTGGGCGGTATTGCAAACAACTCTGGTGGCGCTTTGGTTAAACGTGGTCCTGCTTATACAGAGCTTGCCATATTCGCTCAGGTCGACAAGGACGGTAAGCTCAATCTTGTAAACCACCTTGGTATTGAAGGATTAGGCTCGACGCCTGAAGAGATCTTACAGAATATCCAGGATGGTAACTTCGACCCAGATAAAGTGATTCATGATGAACGCATGGCGTCGGACAAAGAATACGACGAACGTGTTCGTGATGTGACTTCTGATATCCCATCGCGCTTTAATGCGGATGAGCGTCGTCTGTACGAGGCGAGTGGTTGTGCGGGTAAGCTTGGCGTGTTCGCTGTTCGAGTCGATAGCTATCCAATCCCTGAAAAAGAGCAGGTGTTCTATCTAGGTACTAACGATCCAGATAAATTGACCAAGCTGAGAAAAGACTTCCTTACTCAATTCGAAAACTTACCAGAAATGGGTGAGTACCTTCACCGTGACATCTTCAATATGGCAGAGAAGTACGGTAAAGACGTTTTCCTTTCTATCGATTTATTAGGCACAGACAATCTGCCTAAGATGTTCTCGCTTAAAGCTAAGGTTGAAAACTTCTTAGAGCGTGTTCCGTTGGTAAGCAAATATCTGCCAGATACTATTCTCTACTATGCGAGCAAGTTATTCCCGCAGCATCTTCCTAAGCGCATGTTGGAATACCGTGATAAGTACGAGCACCATCTTGTACTTAAAATGAGTGACGGCGGCATTGCCGAAGCGCAGAAATACCTAAAAGAGGTGTGGGCGGCTGAGCACGATAGTGACTTCTTCGAATGTACACCAGAAGAGGGCAAGAAAGCGTATCTACACCGTTTTGCAGCAGCAGGTGCAGCAATTCGTTACGAAACCATTCATCGCAAGGAAGTGGAAGACATTGTGGCTCTTGATATTGCGTTACGACGTAACGATGAGGAGTGGTTAGAAACATTACCCGAGGAAGTAACTAAGAACCTCGTTAAGTCCCTCTATTACGGCCACTTTATGTGTTATGTGTTCCACCAAGACTATGTCTTCAAAAAGGGCACCGACACCAAGTTAATGAAGACGCTAATGTTGGAGCACCTCAACAGTCGCGGTGCAAAATACCCAGCGGAACACAACGTAGGGCATCTGTACGAAGCGGAAAACTCGCTGCAAAAGTTCTACCATCAACTTGATCCAACCAATACCTTTAATCCAGGCATAGGTAAAATGGATCGCTACAAGCGCAACTGTAACTGCTGTGCGTAAGCAATAAACCGATATGATGTGGAGAGTCGCTTAATACAGCGGCTCTTTTTTTATCAAGAAATAGTGGAATAAGCCGTTTGAGTTTTAATCGAATTGCTCAACTCCCATACGTTCAGTCGTGTTTTTAACCATCTGAATCAAAAAGAATAAATTTATTGTTGACCTGAAATCTTAATCCGTTAAAGTACGCCTCGTTCTCACGGCGAAGGTCGTTAGAACAGATGGTGTTACCATCGCATTAATTGCGTTGCCCTGGTGGTGGAATTGGTAGACACAAGGGATTTAAAATCCCTCGACGTTCGCGTTGTGCCGGTTCAAGTCCGGCCCGGGGCACCATCCAAAAATTGAGTGGGTGAATTTAATATCCCGCCGTCGAGTTGACCGGCCGAGTGTCGGACCATCAATTCCGGCTCGGGACTCCTTCTCAAATTATGCGACACTAGCTCAGTTGGTAGAGCGCAACCTTGCCAAGGTTGAGGTCACGAGTTCGAACCTCGTGTGTCGCTCCAGTTGAGGCGCCTTGGCAGAGTGGCTATGCAGCGGATTGCAAATCCGTGGACCTCGGTTCGATTCCGGGAGGCGCCTCCATTCTTTTCGAAAGCTCGTCATTATGACGGGCTTTCTTCGTTTTAGCGCAATGAAATCGACGCGCTTTACTTCCTCTTTCTGCTGTTTACTTATTATCTCCTCCCTGATTATTTGATCGGCATTCAATAATTGCACTCAATTAGTTATTGATTTTATAAATGTTACACATCTCAATAATTGTAGAGGGTGATTGGTGATAATTTCTCCACGATTGTAGTCCGAACTTTTTGTTGTACAACAGACGGTTAGTTGGATTTCTTCTACCTGTCTTGCGGCTCTCTAAGTTCGGGCTTCGTCCTAAAACGTGAGAGAAAAATAATGAAAATATTCAACCTTAAACCCACACTTTTACCTTTAACTTTGCTGCTCAGTTCGCCGGTAATGGCGGCTCAAAATGGAACCATGATGCAGTATTTCCATTGGTATGTGCCAAATGACGGTGCACTCTGGACACAAGTTGAAAACAACACGCCAGCACTATCTGACAACGGCTTTACCGCGTTATGGCTACCGCCTGCCTATAAAGGTGCTGGTGGCAGCAACGACGTCGGTTATGGCGTTTACGATATGTATGACTTGGGGGAGTTTGATCAAAAAGGATCGGTGCGAACCAAATACGGTACTAAAGACCAATACCTCGATGCCATCAAAGCGGCACACGCAAATAACATTCAAATTTATGGTGATGTAGTGTTTAACCACCGTGGTGGTGCGGATGGTAAATCGTGGGTCGACACCAAGCGAGTCGATTGGAACAACCGAAATATTGAGCTCGGCGACAAATGGATTGAAGCATGGGTCGAATTTAGCTTCCCGGGGCGTAACGACAAATACTCAGATTTCCATTGGACGTGGTATCACTTTGATGGGGTCGACTGGGACGACGCAGGTAAAGAAAAAGCGATCTTCAAATTCAAAGGTGACGGTAAAGCATGGGATTGGGAAGTCAGTTCTGAAAAAGGCAACTACGATTACCTCATGTACGCAGATTTAGACATGGACCACCCAGAAGTGAAGGAAGAGCTGAAAGACTGGGGCGAGTGGTACTTAAACATGACGGGTGTGGATGGCTTCCGAATGGATGCAGTGAAACACATCAAATACCAGTACCTACAAGAGTGGATCGATTACTTGCGTTGGAAGACAGGCAAAGAGCTGTTTACTGTGGGTGAGTATTGGAACTACGACGTGAACAATCTGCACAACTTTATCACTAAGACTTCTGGCAGCATGTCATTGTTTGATGCACCGCTACACATGAACTTCTATAACGCTTCACGCTCGGGTGGTAACTTCGATATGCGCCGTATCATGGATGGCACCTTGATGAAGGACAACCCAGTGAAAGCGGTAACATTGGTCGAGAACCATGATACGCAACCACTGCAAGCGCTGGAGTCTCCGGTTGATTGGTGGTTCAAGCCTCTTGCGTACGCGTTCATTTTGCTTCGTGAAGAAGGTTATCCGTCAGTGTTCTACGCGGATTACTACGGCGCACAATACAGCGATAAAGGACACGACATCAATATGGTGAAAGTGCCGTACATTGAGCAGTTGGTGAAAGCCCGTAAAGATTATGCTTATGGCAAGCAGCACTCTTACCTTGATCATTGGGATGTGATTGGTTGGACACGAGAAGGGGATGCGGAACACCCGAACTCAATGGCGGTTATCATGAGCGATGGCCCTGGCGGAACAAAATGGATGTACACAGGTTCGCCGAGTACGCGTTACGTCGATAAGTTAGGTATTCGCACCGAAGAAGTCTGGACTGACGCTAACGGTTGGGCAGAGTTCCCAGTGAACGGCGGTTCAGTTTCTGTTTGGGTCGGCGTTAAATAATCAGGCTCGCAGAATTGCAGGTGTGACCAATTTCGAAAATAGTGCGCATTTAATCAATGTCTTGTTTGATATTCATGAAACATATGCGTAACTTTATACCTGAGCATTATCAGTAGGCAGATTAAGGAAAGGAATCTATGGCTGACGTTTTGATTGTTGCGATTGTATTCGGTGCAATATTTGGTGGTGGTATCGTTAAGCTGATTCTCAATCATCGAAAAGAAGTGAGAGCGCTCGAAATTTCTGAGCGTAAGCAGATGAATAAAGAAGAGCGAGATGGTCTTAATAAACAAATAGAAGATCTAAAACAGCGCGTCGAGGTATTAGAGCGTATCGTTACTGACAACAAATACCAACTTGATAAAGAAATTGCGTCTTTGTAATTCTGAACCAAGAAGAAAGAGCCAGTTTAATACTGGCTCTTTTTGTTTCTGTTCCTTTTCCCAGATTGCGCGAAGCGATGGATTACCGCTCGTCAAAGAAGTCTTTGTTTCGTATGTACTTACTCATCAAGTGATAAGAAAAAGGGCGGATCAACCAACTCACCAAAGAACGTCCAAGCCGCATCAACGTTGGTGTGTTCTCGTAAATCCTACCGTTATAAAGCCAAAGCATTTTACCTACATGCCAGTAGAGAAAAGGCACCGGAGGCATAAAGGTAACAATGTCGATGTCGCAACAGATTCGATAGGTTTTATGCCCTAACTTGTATCGCTTTTTGAATGTCCAATCACCAATTGCTGGCTGACCAAACGTTACTACTCGCTTGATGCTTTTGGGGTACTTACGTTCGATATAGTCGGCAAACACGCTGCCAATTGCGCCGCCCGACGAATGCCCAGTAATGGTGATGCGCTTGCCTTGTAGAATCAGCGGTACGACGGTGGCTTCTAGTCGCTCAATCACGCTCAAACCAAGACGATCTTCATTTCGTGAAGGTTGGCTTTCTTGAAACAACAAATGATAGAAACCTGCATGGATGCGATAGTTAAGCCCAAGGCGCTTGCAGCTACGAGTCCACATGGCAAAGTTCAAAAGCCAATCGCTAATGCTGTGCGACCCCTTAATGACAACAACGACTTCGGTGCGCTTTTTACTCCACAGGACACGAATCATGGTTTTGCCAAACTCGTTTTTAATGATCCGCTGTCCATTAGGGTCAAACCCATAGCGGGTCTGTTTAAAGACTCTGGGGTAGGCAAGGTTGCAGAGTACGGCGTAGCGTTCGTATTGGTATCGTTTTAGAGGCTTCACGTTGTTGTTCTTTGTCTTAGTTAATTTCAAACTCTAGACGTCAAGTATGAAAAGAACATGAACCTGTATGGAAAGGCAAAATAAACTGCTCAGCCTATAGCGTTTATTTTATGGCTTGGACATAAATTAAGCATAGATGGCGAGAGCATCGCTTCTCTTTATCTCACGTTTGAAAGATTTTAAGTCAGCGAAAATCGCCAGCTTGGCGGTTTGATGGTCTTTTTCTACCAATGTTAATAGCTGACCAATCGCCTTACGCTGTGGCTTGGTGAATTGCTTATCGTTTTGTTGCTTACTAAAGAAGTCGAGCTGATTGGAAGTATCGTTAAACGCACCGAGGCGGTCTTGAAGTTGCTTCAACTGTTTTACATTCGCTCTGTGCTGTATTCCAAGGTGGCCTTTGTGAGGAACATACAAAGGAGCAAAGTATTCAAGCAAGTAACGGAGCTTCTTACATTCAATCCTCAATTGATGAACTTCACCATCGTTGCTTTTTCTGTTCAAGCCTTTACATGCATTGCTTACCAACTTGTAGTGGTGGAGGATTCTTTTGTTCGAACAAACAACAATGGATTCGACATTGTCCACCTCATATTGAGATGCTCGGCGAAGGCTGTTTTCAATCATGACGCAGGTTTTGAGATAGCTATCAGAGGTGAGCCATTGCCTAACAGATTTGAGTGCTTCGATTTGTTGCGTTTCAATTACGTCAAAAACCGACGCCAATTTATCTTGGTATTCCGGTGATCGATTTAAGTAATGCTCTCTATCGATGAGAAACACATCTAAGTCGCGTAATGTGTTGGTCTGCTTCATTAGCAACTTTAAGTTTGGCTTGAGCAGTTTGAATTCAAAGGGGCAGAAATTAGCCTTAAGAAGCAGTAGTAGAGAGCGAATACGTCGTAAAGTGACTCGATACTGATGATTGAACTCAGGTTCCGTTTCGGCAATCACGCCTTGTTCAAGCGTTCTTGCGTAGTCGAATTCATGCATTAGATGACGGGGTAAAAGAAAGTTCAGATCCGAATCTGCACTCAATCTAAAGTCCGCAACCTTCTTGTTGGGAAGCTTCATCGCCATCCTCCTACATCAAACATGGTTTAATTTTAGGAGGTGACGACCAGTTCTACCTATTTCAGCTAACAAATATTCCGGCTAATTGGCGGCTTGGTGAAGAAATTCAAGCTGTTGCTTTTCTTTATCACTCATTTCATAAGGTTCATCGGATAGGGTATTCGAATCAAATGACCCAATAGGATAAGACTCTGCTTTACTTTGGCCATACTGTGCTTTTTCACCTGGGAAACCAGACATGCGTTCTATCATGATGTCACGAAGTTCATACTCGGCTCTTCCATTGGGTAAGACATTGTGGAACGCTTTTAGCTCCACGGTTTGTTCTCCTTCAGCCAGTTGTTTCTTTTGTACTAAAGAGGCAACTGCCGAGCCGCTTGATTGATATAAACTGCCACGAACTCGATAGATACCCGCTCTGTCCACTTGAACTGTAATAGGAATCACCATATCGGAATTATTCGAAGACGCTTGGTCTACATTGATAATGCTGGCTACAGAGTGGTAAAGGCGTAAATCCGCACTGATGACATCTTCACCTTGCTCAAAGCTGATGCGTGCCACCAATCTTAATTCTTGTGGCCAGTTTGCTTCTGGTGTTATTTGCCAACCATTCTCTTGAACAGGAAGAGTCGTGAGGGTTTGCTGACTTTCTACGTCAATAATGTCGAGTGACGCTGTCACGTAGTTTGTCGATGATTTTAAGCGAACATCAATCTTGTCTGGATAAAAATGACGATATTTGTCCAAGCTTAATGCTGCTTTGGCTTCTCCATTCAACACTGGAACAGGGACCTCTTCAAAATGATTCCAGTCGAGATACGGGCTGTTCTTATCTGTGATGGGAATAGAGTAGGCTGGATACTGTAAGACCTCTTCGTGGCGTTCTGCAATCAAAGATAAGTCATGGGAAGAAGTCATATCTTCAATCACATCGACGCTCTCTTCTTTGGGAGGTAATGGCGCGCCCTCCATAGTGATGGTTTCGCTCGGTGTTGGCTTGGGCAAAGCGGCTGTTTGATTCTGCTGGGCTGGTTGTTGCTTCGCGGAGTCATCTTCTTGATTTTGTTGCGATAGAAACAACGCCGTAGCCCCAATCAAAACGAAAGCCGCAATGGCGATTGGCTTTTTGTTACTCATAGTCCGTCTCTTGCTTCGTGCTTTGGGTGAGAAGAGCCAAGCATGACACTTGGCTCGTTGGTTTGTTTATTACGACGCTTTACAGGCCGACAGCGATTTCTGGCATGGTGTCGTTTTGAGAACCTTGAACGTAAATGTACTTGTTTCCAAACCATCCGTTCTCTTGGTAGCTGTCAACGCTTACCGATTTTCCATCCGCTAAGGCAATCGACGTATTACTGGAGGTGACTTTACCTTTGTGTTTCGACCCAATGACCTCGCTGTGGCTATAACCGTTACCCATGATGAACGGGTAGTGGTTTGGCATAAAGCTAGCCACTCCCTTGCTTTGAGAAGCTATTTTTCCGTCCATAGCAAGACTAGTAGAACAGCTATCGAAACTGCCTGAACTAGAAGCGCCACATGAGGAATGCGCCGCTACAACACCATCGTCTTTTCCGGGCAAGAAGCTTGCGGTCGCTTTTAGGTAGTCGCTGCCGTTACCAACAAAACGAATTCGAGGGATACGGTGGTCTGGTAACATCGCGATTTGGCGAGCGTTTGACACTTTTAGATCATTCAATACACCGGTGTTGTTTTTTGATGGCATATCGCCAAGCCAGAGTGAAATCGCATAACGCATTGCACTGTTTGTCCAGCCACCACCTTCAGTGATGTTAATAACGATATCGCCCAGCTCTGATCCACCACCAGCACCTGCAAAGTCGAAAGTCGCGACAATGTTGAGTGGAGATAGGCCTGCGTTAGTTAACCAGTTTTCTTGGTTATCGAGCAGGTGTCTTGCAACTAGGTCGCCAGTTGAGTGGGTTACCAACACGCAACCCGGCTGGCAAGTCCCGTTTCTTGAGAGCTCTTGCAGCTTCGGCCATACATAATCACTGGCTATTTTTCCTTCAACTCTTTCATGAGAGGGCCAATCAATGCGAGCATCGGCATACTGCATCCAATAGTCTTTCCAATAATCCGCACCTTCTGTTTCAACTTGCGATGGCGCTGGTTTAGTTTGCAGTTGATCGGCTTGGAATCCGTGGATGAGGACCACTTTGTAATCACCAATAGCTGCATTGGAAGCGGTAGGTAAAGCCATTGCTACTGCGAGTGCGGCTAGTTTTGTCATTTTATTCATGATGTTATCAACCTTTGAATGTTTAGTTTCGCCAAAAATAGCGAAGTGGTAATAAGCAAAATACAAACATCAAAATCACTTTTGCTCGAAAGGTATGATTAACGGGATGAATAATAACGATCAACACATCCAATCAGTGAAGTGTTACCGGAGTACAATAATGATAATTTTAATTCCTATAAATGAGATTGCTTGCGGGAGTAATTTATAAAGTTGTTGATAGATTTCTCTTTTTAATCTTTCTGACATTAACTAGAAAGAAAAGCGATGATTGAGTAACAGCAGGTGAAGAGCAGGGTTGGAATGGTTTGATGTGTTTAGGGATTGATCGAATTGACTGAAGAGTGCTCGTCTGAGTCTGCTTTTTAACCGCATGAATAAAAAAGATAAAATTTGTTGTTGACCTAGAATCTTAATCCGTTAAAGTACGCCTCGTTCTCACGGCGAAGGTCGTTAGAGCAGGTGGTGTTACCATCGCATTGATTGCGTTGCCCTGGTGGTGGAATTGGTAGACACAAGGGATTTAAAATCCCTCGACGTTCGCGTTGTGCCGGTTCAAGTCCGGCCCGGGGCACCATCCGAAAATTGAGTGGGTGAATTTAATATCCCGCCGTCGAGTTGACCGGCCGAGTGTCGGACCATCAATTCCGGCTCGGGGCACCATCTCAAATTATGCGACACTAGCTCAGTTGGTAGAGCGCAACCTTGCCAAGGTTGAGGTCACGAGTTCGAACCTCGTGTGTCGCTCCAGTTGAGGCGCCTTGGCAGAGTGGCTATGCAGCGGATTGCAAATCCGTGGACCTCGGTTCGACTCCGGGAGGCGCCTCCATTTGATAGAGTGAGTACCATCGCATCTCATTATCGAATGTGCGATTAGGTTAGTGTGATTATTTAAATGATTTGAAGCTGATTTAGCTTCTGGCAAGTTTAAATAGAATCTTTCACAACGACCATCGAAAGGGCAATCCCTTACGAAAACCTCAATGTTTCATCTTAGAAGCAACAAAATGGCGCCTTGGCAGAGTGGCTATGCAGCGGATTGCAAATCCGTGGACCTCGGTTCGATTCCGGGAGGCGCCTCCATTATCTTTCCTCGTAACTCAAACATCTTTGTTCCTAAATCAAACCAGAAGCTTCAATTCAGACCTCTGACCATTCAAGAACTTCAGCAAAACTAACTTCTTCAAATTTCATAAATAATTGCATTTCATCGCTATTTACCGACGTAAATTCGACATAAGCCTCATTTTACACTTCTCATCACTCTCGTTAGTTCCCAAAATGCACATTCAACTCTATTAACAGAACGTTGTTAATTATAAACTGAGTGCATTACTATAATCTAATTGATAACATCATATATAACGTTTTGTTAATATATAACATTTTGATTTTAGCTCAGGATGAGCCCATTTTGTTTTAGGGAGAAGTACACGTGTTATGTCATTTAAGCAGGCGATTCGTAGCCTTATTGTTGGGTGCTACGTCATTTACTGCTTTTGCCGCGTCTATGGCTAGCTATCCGGAAGGGTGGCAGGAATGGCCAGTTGTTAAAGAGTCACAAAACCTACCTGCAGATACGATTCTGCCTCCAGACACCTCATTGTTTATTCAAGAATCTGTTCGTGCTTACAGTTGGATTAATAACGGACAAGGATCACCACTTACGATCCGTGTGAATCCGAAAAAGATTGAACAGTACAAAACCCATGGTCCATACACAGATGGTCCTACGGCAGTCGCGATTTCAGAGGTCGATGGCATTGTTTGGGTGACAGAACACATCGGTGGTATGGCGATTTATGGAAGTTACGATCGTCAAGGCAAAGATATTAGCCACACACATCCCTCATTAGAGCCTTCATTTTGCCAAAGTTGCCACACTACGTATCAAGACATTTGTATTAATGGGACGTGTGCTGAGCCAGTTTTGGGCGTTTATAAAGATAAGCAGTAGTTTATTGTGAGTAATCGAGTTTTCGGCTGGTTGACGATTAACCAGATGCTATTTGTTTCGCATTTGGTGTTGGTTCTGTCCATCATTCTAGGTCTGTCTTTCACTCGTTTTCAGAGCGAATGGAACATGCGTATTGAGCATGCCGCCACCATGGCGAAAACTCATCTTTCTTCTCAAATGACTTTCCTTTCGGGATCGATAGCAGGTCGCAATTACGCTAACTTAATGATGCCATCGACTAAGGCTAACTTGAGTGCGATAGACGACCTGCTCTTTATCGAAATTTCCGGCGTTTCCGATTACAAAACCCAGACGGTTGCTGTCCGCTACTTAGCAGAGTCCAATCAGGTGTGGCGTATCGATGTGAGCGATCTTGAAGTGAATGTTTTAAAAGACCAAAAGGGCAACTTAGTTCGAATGTTGTCCATGACGCCAGAAAAAGACGAGATCAAGCGTAATAAGCTGCAATATTTGATAAACAAGACCAACGTTGATTTAGAGGCGTTGCAAGCGAGTCAGTTACTCAATCGTAATACTGAACTGCCTTGGAATAAGGACTATCTGCGCCAGACGGATTTTTACTACGATTCGACACTGTCGGTACTTCACGTCTGTTTACCGCTACGCAATATTAATGGCGGTTACATTTGGGCAGTGCTAGATGCAAGTGACCTCGACACTATTAAACTCACCTTGATTAAAGAGCTGATCAACGAAGCCTTGATTGCCGCGCTTATTTCAATGGTACTGATCTACATGGTGACAATGTGGATTGTGAGCCCGCTTAAACGCTTGTCTCAATCAATGAAAAAAGACATTGAGAAGATCGATCAATCACACATTCCGGAGATCAAACGCTCGGATGAAATCGGCGAACTCGCTCGTTCATATTCAAGCTTAATTACCAAAATTAAGAACCAATTAAGGGTGCTTCGCCAGCAAACTGATACCGATACCTTGACTGGAATTGGTTCTCGCTATTTGTACAAGCGCAGTGCGCCTGTTTTTGTTCATGAAACCCTGAGCAACATGAAGTACGCCTGTTTCGTCTTGTGTGATATCGATAATTTCAAAAAGTTTAATGATACTTACGGGCACACCGAAGGGGACAACGCCTTATGTGATGTCGCGGAAGTCTTCCGTTCTCATTTAGGTAAAGACCAGCCGTCGTTTCGTTTAGGCGGCGAAGAGTTTGCGTTGCTTGTTTATGGCAATACGTTAGAGGTGTTGAACTCCAAAGTTGAACACTTAAGACAAGCGGTCGAAACGCTCGCCATACCACACATCAAAAACCTTCCTTCTGAAGTCGTAACGATTTCGGTTGGAGCGGTTCCATTAACCCGCGCCGTGTCTCATCCTAACTTGAACGACTGCGAGAAGGCACTTGAGCAGGCCTTTGAAGTTGCCGATAAGAACCTATACGCAGCAAAAGATAAAGGACGAAACGTTGTCATTATGGCGGAACCCATCACGCTGTAGATTTTAGTTTCATTGTATTTAATTCGGTCACTCGGCCATTTAAGACCAAAGAAGAGAAAGGAGTCTCGATGCACAACATCGGAGAGGATAAGCATACCTGTCGCCCACAAACACGCGTCTGGGTTGATACCGACATCACCATAGGCCATCACGACGGGTTTAAGCTGTGTGATGTTGACGATGGCTACGCGCTGGGGTTATTGCTCAGAAGCCAAGAAGTCGACATTGTTGGCGTGAGTTCCACACTTGGCAATTGTGATGACATTAACGTTACTACGGACATCGCTCGCTCTTTTATTAGCCAGTTTGGGCCAACTTACCTCAGCGTTTCTCAAGGAAGCGCCACTTACTTTGATTCTGCCAAAGATATTCCACAAGCAGTCTATGATCTGGCTGCTGAGTTAAAGCAAGAACCTCTGACTATTCTCGCTATCGGTGCACTTACCAACATCGCCTTATTGATTCGTCATTTTCCTGAGCAGGCCAAAAACATAGAAAAGGTAGTTTGTGTTGCAGGCAGACGAAGCACTGAGCAGCATTTTGTTGCTGGAAAGCGTCAGCCAAGGCCGTTTCGTGATCTGAACTTTGAGGTGGACCAAGCTGCATTTCAAGTCATCCTTGATAGCAATGTTCCGGTGACTTTAGTTCCGTTTGAAGCCTGCGCTCAAGTTTGGCTCGATTTTAAAGAACTTCACAAGATGAGCCATGGCAGTAGTCTTAGTCACTTCTTAGAGTCGCATTCCATTGCATGGTGTACCGAGTGGGAAGTGGTGTTTGGTTCTAAAGATGGGTTTATTCCTTTTGATATGGTGGCCGCGGCCTACGTGGTGAATCCTGAGTGGTTTGTTTCTCACGCTTGGAAGTCCAAGGTGGAGATCGCAGCAAGTGATACGGACAAATACAAAGAGAAAGCTTATCTGGTTTGCAACGAATCGATAGAGCAGGGACGAGAGGTCGACTATGTGGTTGAAGTATCACCAGATGCCGAACCGGAAATGCTTAAGCGTTTAGCAGAGCGTGATATTGGCGCATTTGTACTTGGTTTATCTCATATAAACGTCATTGTCGACGATGTTGATACGGCGGCTGATTACTATCAGCGAGTACTCGGTTTTGAACGCGCACTTGATGCTCAGGGGCAAAAAATGGATTACCGCGGCGTGAGTATGGCCGAGTTTAACCAAGATGCGGGTTTAGATGGACAAGACGTCGTGGTTGATGTGCTGTTTGTGAAGCATCCTTATGCGTCGGTTTATCTGGAGCTGATGAAATACCATTCGCCTGTTGGTGCGACGGCTATACCACCACAACCAAGAACCTATGATCTTGGTGGTCCTCGTCATATTGCACTCGAAGTTTCCAACTGTGGCGAGGTATTTCGGTACTTAAAACAGCAAGAGGGGGTCACTATGATCGATGAGTCCAAAAGTTACCACCCAGAAAAATTGAATGGTTTCCCGATCACCTTTTTCTATTGGATAGACAAATACGGCATTCAATGGGAGATGGAAGAGGGGCGCAGAGTAGGGACATCACGCGGCATTATTTAACGCGAACCTATAAAATCCATTCAAATGTGATTAAAAAGCAAGCGGTTAGTCGCTTGCTTTTTCTTTGTTATGAAGAAATGTGACAAATATGTTGAGTTCATTTCGGCTGGATTACATGAATTTTGTTTAAATTACGAAAGCAAAGGTTTAAACGCTGTTTAGAAACTGCTCCTACCCCTTTAGGGTAGTTTAATTCCGTAATTGATTTACATCATGTATTAATTTTCTTTCACAATTAATAATGCGCTCAGTGATAAGAACCTAACCCTTAGGAAGTACAATGAGCAAGTTGAAGCTAGTAGTCATCGGTAACGGTATGGTAGGCCACCGTTACATTGAAGACTTAGTCGAGAAAGCTGATATGTCTAATATGGACATTACGGTTTTCTGTGAAGAACCTCGTGTCGCATACGACCGTGTGCACCTTTCCTCTTACTTTTCTCACCATACTGCAGATGAACTTTCTTTAGTGAAAGAAGGCTTCTACGAGAAACACGGTATTAACATGCTGATCGGCGAACGCGCGATTAACATTAACCGTGAAAACCGCATTGTTTACTCAAGCACTGGTCGCGAAGTTCAATACGATAAGCTGATTCTTGCTACTGGCTCATTCCCATTTGTTCCACCTATCAAAGGTCACGAAAGCAAAGACTGTTTTGTTTACCGTACTATCGAAGATCTTAAAGCGATCGAAGCGTGTGCGAAGAAGAGCAAATCAGGCGTTGTTGTCGGTGGTGGTCTGTTAGGTCTTGAAGCAGCAGGCGCATTGAAAGCACTGGGTGTAGAAACGCATGTTGTTGAGTTCGCACCGAAGCTAATGGCTGAGCAACTTGACCTTGCTGGTGGTAACCAACTTCGTCAAAAGATCGAGCGTATGGGTGTGAACGTTCACATCAGCAAAAACACGCTTGAGATTGCGGCAGAAGGCACAAACGCACGCAACGTTATGCGTTTTGCTGACGGTTCAGAGTTAGAAACAGACTTCATCGTATTCTCTGCAGGTATTCGTCCACAAGACAAACTAGCACGCCAAATGGAGCTAGAAGTGGCACCTCGTGGCGGTGTTGCTATCAACGACCATTGTCAGACTTCTGATGAGAACATCTACGCTATCGGTGAATGTGCGTCTTGGAACGAAATGTTCTACGGCCTTGTTGCTCCTGGCTACAAGATGGCGACAGTTGCTGTTGATCACCTACTAGGTAACACAGAAAGCAAATTCGAAGGCGCAGACATGTCTGCGAAGCTGAAACTGTTGGGCGTGAAAGTAGGTTCAATTGGTGACGCGAACGGTCGTACAGAAGGCTGTAAGAGTTACGTTTACCAAAACGAAGAACAAGAAGTTTACAAACGTCTAATCGTTTCTGAAGACAACAAGAAACTGCTTGGCGCGGTTATGGTTGGCGATACGTCTGACTACGGCGACCTGCTTCAACTTATGTTGAACGAAATCGACCTACCAGAACACCCGGATGCGTTGATCCTTCCTGCACACGCAGGCGCTGAGAAACCAGCACTAGGTGCAGACGCTCTACCGGAAAGCGCAGTGATCTGTTCATGTTTCGACGTGACAAAAGGCAAGATCGCACAGGCGGTTGCTGATGGTCACCACACATTGGGTGACATCAAAGCAGTGACTGGCGCGGGCACAGGATGTGGTGGTTGTATTCCTCTAGTGACCTCTGTTCTAAATGCTGAGCTTGCTAAATCGGGTATCGAAGTGAAGAACGACGTGTGTGAGCACTTTGCATACTCACGCCAAGAGTTGTTCCACCTAATCCGTATCGAAGAGATCAAAACGTTTGATGAGCTTCTAGAGAAATACGGTAAAGGTTACGGCTGTGAAGTTTGTAAACCACTGGCTGGTTCTATATTGGCTTCTTGCTGGGGTGAGCACATTCTTAAGCCACAACTGGTTAAGTTGCACGACACCAACGATAACTTCCTAGGTAACATCCAAAAAGACGGTACTTACTCTGTAATCCCACGTATGGCGGGTGGTGAAGTTACACCTCAAGCACTAGGCGCGCTAGCGAACGTTGCTGCAGAATACAACCTATACACCAAAGTAACTGGTGCTCAACGTATTGGTCTGTTTGGTGCTCAAAAAGACGATCTTCCAGAGATCTGGCGCAAGCTTATCGACGCTGGTTTCGAAACAGGTCAAGCGTACGCAAAAGCACTTCGTATGGCGAAGACATGTGTTGGCTCAACTTGGTGTCGTTACGGTGTTCAAGACTCTGTTGGTCTAGGTTCTTACATCGAGAACCGTTACAAAGGCATTCGTACACCTCATAAGATGAAGTTCGGTGTTTCTGGCTGTACTCGTGAGTGTGCGGAAGCACAAGGTAAAGACCTTGGCATTATCGCGACTGACGCAGGTTGGAACATGTACGTATGTGGTAACGGCGGCATGAAACCTCGTCACGCCGACCTACTTGCAAGTGACCTAGATAAAGAAACGCTAATCAAGTACATCGACCGCTTCATGATGTTCTACATCCGTACTGCTGCGCCACTACAACGCACATCAGTTTGGATGGAAAACATGGAAGGTGGCGTTGACTACCTACGCGAAGTGATTGTTAACGACAAACTTGGCATCAACGCTCAACTAGAGGCAGACGTAGCGAAGCTTGTAGACGAGTACGAGTGTGAGTGGACTGCGACCATCAACGACGAATCACAACTGACTCGTTTCGCGCACTTCATCAACTCTGACAAGCGCGATGACAACGTCGTGTTTGTACAAGAGCGTGAACAGCACCGCCCAGCAACCTTCACGGAAAAACACCCTGAAGCGAAAGGCGACATCCTACACGTAGCGATCACTGAAGCATAAGGGAAGGTTGATTATGTCATTTGAAAAGATTTGCCAAATCAGCGACATCGTACCGGGCACGGGTGTTTGTGCACTGGTTGATGGTCAGCAAGTTGCGGTATTCCGCCCAACACAAGCAGAAGAAGTGCTGGCGATCAGCAACACAGACCCGTTCTTCCAATCAAACGTGCTTTCTCGTGGTTTGATTTGTGAGCACCAAGGTGAGCTTTGGGTTGCTAGCCCACTTAAGAAGCAACGCTTTAACCTGACAACAGGTGCGTGCATGGAAGACGAGCGTTTTAGCGTGAAAGCGTACAAAACGCGCGTAACCAACGGCGAAGTAGAAATTTCTGCATAAGCTTGGTTTCTATTCCCTCCTCTAAGGGGGAGGGAATGAACCGAAATCTAGATTTAATAGGTAAAGGCTTTCCGTGGTTCATCTGCGGGGACAGGGAAGCTAGGTGTTACTCAGCGGCAAGCTTTTCTCTATTCAATCTTTAATTTTTAACTTTCACTTTTGAATAAGGACACATTCATGTCTACTGATTATAAGCCTGCAGAATTCGTTCAAACCATGATCAACGTGGGTGAAGCGAAAACCAACACCAGTACTCGCGATTTGCTACTTCGCGGTACTATGGCGGGTATCATCCTATCGCTAGCGGTTGTTGTTGCTATTACCACTATGGTTCAAACCGGTATTGGCATCGTGGGTGCGCTTGTCTTCCCAGTTGGTTTCGTGATTCTAAGTGTGATGGGTTACGACCTAGTAACCGGTGTTTTTGGTCTAGCGCCTCTGGCTAAGTTTGCAAACCGTCCTGGTATCACTTGGGGTCGTATCTTCCGTTGTTGGGGTCTTGTAGGCTTGGGTAACCTTATCGGTTCTCTAGTCGTTGCTTACCTTGTGGCTATCTCACTAACAGGTAACTTCTCTCTAGAACTGAACGCAGTAGCGAAGAAATTTGTCGCTGTTTCTACCGCGCGTAGCCTTGGTTTTGAAAACATGGGTATGGACGGATGGATCACGTGTTTCGTACGTGGCATCTTCTGTAACCTAATGGTATGTCTAGGCGTTATCGGCAACATGACTGCACGTTCAGTGTCTGGTCGCGTAGCAATGATGTGGTTCCCAATCTTCATCTTCTTCGCATTAGTATTCGAGCACACAGTAGTAAACATGTTCCTATTCCCACTTGGTATGATTCTAGGTGCGGATTTTGGTATCGCGACTTGGTTGAACTTCAACCTTATCCCAACCATCCTAGGTAACATTGTTGGTGGTCTAGTAATGACTTGTATTCCACTGTACCTAACTCACGCTAAAACTGCGCCTTCTATCAATGCTGAAGAAGAAGTAAAAGCACAACCTGCAATGGCTAAATAACCATTAACGGGTAATTCGCTTAATATGGTCCCGCTTCTGGATGGGCGGGACTGTTCTCTAACTTGGATTTCAATTTTTAACTTTCACTTTCACTTTCACGACATATTTTATTGGTTTAGCTATAAAAAGTAATAACTCCTTAGAGTGGTTTTAACCCTAAGTACATAACGCGAGTGTTACTCTTTATATCTAAATTTTTCGATAGGCGTTGATATGACTACTGCTCACTCATCTTTAAACAGCGGCTTTGTTTCTCTTGTTGGTGCAGGTCCAGGTGATCCTGATTTGCTCACAGTAAAAGGCTTAAAAGCCATTCAAGCGGCTGAAGTTGTGGTGTACGACCGATTGGTGTCGAAAGACATTCTTGAATTGGCTCACGCATCAGCAGAGATGATCTACGTAGGCAAAAAATTGGACTTTCACTGTGTGCCTCAAGATCAAATCAACCAAATCTTGGTGCAGAAAGCCCAAGAAGGTAAGCGTGTTGTACGTCTGAAGGGCGGTGACTCATTTATCTTTGGCCGTGGTGGAGAAGAGCTAGAAGAACTAGCGGAATTTGGTATTAAATACGAAGTGGTTCCGGGGATCACAGCAGCAGCGGGTGCAACGGCTTATGCTGGTATTCCATTAACCCACCGCGACCATGCGCAAAGCGTTCAATTCATCACTGGTCACGTACAAAAAGATGGTCGTGAGATTGAGTGGCATTCACTGGCGCAATCCAACAACACGCTTGTGTTCTACATGGGTTTGAAGCAAAGCGGCCACATTATGGATAAGCTGATCACTCACGGCTTAGACCCTGAGATGTCATGCGCCATTATTGAAAACGGTACGCGCCCGGAGCAGCGCGTGTTCCAAGGAAAGTTGAACGAGCTATCCAGCATGGCAGAGCAAGCCGTGAGTCCAGCATTGATTGTAGTTGGTAGCGTTACACAGCTGCACAACAAATTGGATTGGTTCGACAAGTAACCGAAGACCTAATCTTAAGCACTAGATCGCGCAAGGACTGCGTTTCTGCTGCATCTCTCTTTTACGCATTGGCATTTCATCGATCAGATTGTTGATGAATTGCCAATCGGTTTTCGCTCCCCAGCGGTGCTTCTCTTCACCATCTTTACCTAACAGAATCGCCGTGTGTTGGCCTTGTTTCACTTCGTAAAGTTTGGCTAACATTTTCAAATCAAACTCTTCTTTTAGCCATGATGGTTGCGTGTAACCGTCTTCGGCAATAACGAGCGTAATAACGTCACGGTCTTCTAGTTCACATTCATTCATCAGTGCTTCAAGCAAAAACTGCTTAACATGATCGTCGTTGGCAGGGGCGAAATACAGCACGCTACGGTGCGGCCAATACTGAGAGTGCGCTGGATATCCAAATACAGCACTTGATATGAGGCATGAAAGCAACAGGGCAATGGTCGCCTTGTTCATGGCTTCACTCCTTGAAACTCGAATATCAAGTTATACGATAAGTTTAGTGGAATTAGCTCATTGTGCTTTGAGCCAAAGTGGCATAGGGTATGCGACAAACAAATAAAGCGTATTAAGAAGATGAATTCGGATAGCAACAAACAAAAGATCGCAATCTTGGTCGATGTACAAAACGTGTACTACACCTGTCGCGAAGCGTACCGCAGCAATTTTGATTACAATCAGTTTTGGTATGTTGCGACACAAGGGAAAGAAGTGGCGAGTGCAAAAGCTTATGCGATTGCGAGTAATGACCCGAAGCAGCGTCAATTTCACCATATCCTGCGTGGTGTCGGCTTCGAAGTCATGCTTAAACCGTTTATTCAGCGACGTGACGGCAGTGCAAAAGGCGATTGGGATGTGGGTATTACACTGGATGCCATCGAGGTAGCACAAGACGTAGATGAAGTCGTATTGGTCTCTGGTGATGGTGATTTTTGCTTGCTGGTTGAGCGAATTCAGCAGCGCTTCAATAAGAGAGTCACAGTGTATGGCGTACCTAGGCTTACGTCGCAAACCTTGATCGATTGTGCCGATAACTTCGTCGCCATCGATGAAGACTTTCTTCTCTAATCTCGGCCAGCTGTATAGCTTCGAGAATCAAAGAAAGGGCGAGTCACTTCAGGCTGTACGTAAACGTACAATGACTCGCCCCAAAATATTAAACGTGATTTATGATGGGATGATCATTTGTCCCAATAAGTAACCCAAGCAGCACGCCCCAATCACACCGATTAAACCTACCGACATGAAAGAGTGGTTGAAGTACCATTTACCAATCTTCGTTGTACCTGAAGTATCAAAGTTCACAGTCGCGATATCTGAAGGGTAGTTGGGAATAAAGAAGTAACCGTAAACGGCAGGCATTAAACCGATAAGTAGCGCAGGTTCCAAACCAAGGCCCAAACCAACCGGTAGCATCATTCGTGCTGTCGCCGCTTGAGAGTTGACCACAACCGATACGATGAATAGTGCAAGTGCGAAGGTCCAAGGGTAGCTAGTTACCATTTCAACGATGCCAGATTTAAATTGAGGCATTGCGTATTGGAAGTAGGTGTCTGACATCCATGCGATACCGAAGATAGCAATCGCCGCAACCATACCAGATTTGAAGACCACGCCGTTTGGAACATCACGTGGATCGGTTTTTGTCGCAAGCAGAATGATACCGCCGAAGCAGAGCATCATCATTTGGATAACCACCGCCATACTGATTGGCTTGCCGCCGTCGACAATAGTTCGAACTTCCGGCCACATAGCAATCACTACAATCACGAGAATCGACAGAATGAATAGCAATACTGAATTACGTGCGCTTACGGGCAATATTTCATCGAGCGAAGTTGCGGTTGTATTCAGGATCTTGTCTCTCCAAACCGGATCTTTTAGACGTTCTTGGTATTCTTCATCGTCTTCAAGTTCTTTACCGCGTTTTAAGCTGTAAAGGGACATCAGCAAAGTACCGAACAATGTGGCAGGCACAGTAACGAGTAAAATAGAAAGTAGGGTGATCTCGTGTTGGATATCAGACAATTGTGCAAGGTAGTACACCACTGCCGCTGAAATCGGTGACGCAGTAATGGCGATTTGAGAAGCAACCGATGCTGCTGCCATAGGGCGCTCAGGACGAATGCCGTTTTTAAGCGCAACGTCGCCAATGATTGGCATGATAGAGTAAACCGCGTGACCAGTACCAAGTAGGAAAGTCATAAAGTAAGTCACGAACGGCGCAATAAGAGTGACGCGTTTAGGGTTCTTACGTAATACGCGCTCGGCCACTTGCAACATGTATTTTAAGCCACCTGCGGCTTCAAGAATGGAGGCACAAGTGACCACCGCGAGGATGATCAGCATTACGGTCACAGGCGGAGAGGTTGGAGGCATCTTGAAGATGAAAACCTCAATGACCAAACCAATACCAGAAACGACACCAAGACCAATGCCGCCATACCGTGAGCCGATATACAGCATCACGAGCAAAAATAGAAACTCAAGATACAACATGTTTAATTTCCTTATTAGAAACAGGGACTTCTATTGTTTCGGTATTCAAGGAAAAAATACTTAGCCTTGTTCACATTCCGTTTTATAAGAAACAGCAATGTCCAATAATTGGGAATAACTCACGCTGAGCCGTGTCAGTGTTAATGGTGCATTGAAAGGGTGTTGTTGGAATGTTTGAATCGTCCGTGTCTAAGGTTAAACCTGACCATTTTGGTGCAAGGATTTTCAGTGGTTTTGAGCGCTTTTTGGCCTAGATGATAATTTAAACGATAGGCGTTAGATTTTGAGATGACTTAATGCCAAGTTAACCTTAGTTAAAATGAAAAAGCCGCGTTATGCGGCTTTTCTTTTATGCTTCGTCAGTTGTTTGAGCTTCTTCACTCACTTGCGAAGTTTGCTCAGCTGCTTTTTCTTCAGCTTCCATCTTCGCGCGCTCTGCTTTTGAGATATAGCGAGGCTTGTTGCTCTTATGAAGCTTTGCATTTTGTTTTTTCAACTTCGCTTTTAAGATCGAGTTGATTTTCTTCTTGCGGTTCATGGTGTTGGTCCTTTAATTTAGCGGGGCAGGATAGTGATTTTTCCACCAAGTTACAAGCCTAATGGATTCCTTATGAAAACACTTATTACAGAACGCCTGACACTTCGCCTTGTTAGTGTAGAAGATGCGTCTTTTATTTTAGAACTCTACAATCAACCTGACTTTTATCGTTTCGTCGGTGACAAGCAGATTCGCACCTTGGAAGAAGCAAAACGCTACATTCAAGACAACATGTTAAGGATGCAAGAACTCAAGGGCGTCAGTTTGCTGGTGGTAGAAACCAATCATGATAAACAACCTATAGGCATTTGTGGTTTGGTCAAACGCGACACATTAACGGCGTTTGATATTGGTTACGGTTATCTACCTAGCGCTTATGGCAAAGGTTACGCAAAAGAAGCGGCGAGTGTCGTGGTTGATTTTGCTCGGGACGAGATGAAAATAGAAAACTTGGTCGCCATCACCAATAATGACAATAATCGTAGTATAAGTTTGCTAGAAAAATTGGGCTTTCAGTTTGAACGTATTGAGCAGACTTACGATAATGGCCGAACTTTACAACTCTACACCATGACGCTGTAATCAAAGGGTGAACAATGAGCGACATTTTACTGGGCAAACTCGCCACTGAATTTAAAACCGTTAAAGCTATGGTTGAGGCCTATTGCAAAGATCACCATGGTACGAAAGGTGAGTTGTGTACAGAATGTCGTGAATTATTAGAATATGCAGAAGTGCGCCTTGATCGTTGTCCTTACGGAGAAGACAAGCCGACTTGCAACAAATGTCCAATTCACTGCTACAAACCAGCCCCTAAAGAACAAATGCGGTTAATCATGCGCTATTCCGGGCCTCGAATGTTACTCAAACATCCAATCTTAGCGATTCGCCACTTGGTTCATGAGAAACGTGAGGTTCCAGAAAAGCCTGCTCCCAATGCATCCAATCGTCACAAGCGAATGAACTCAGAACGCGAAACCAAGAAGTCGTAGCCATTGTGCTTAGTTAAGAAGTCGTCACCATGGTTAGATTTTTGATCCAGTACTTTTGCGTGTATCTGCGATAACACAATGCTAATTTCACCACTTCTTCGGTGATCATCAGCGCGTAAACGTATTTGAATTCCCAACCTAGTGCAAACGCAGCAACCGCACACAAAGGTAAGCCTGTCATCCACATCGCGATAAAGTCCATACGCAAACAAAATACATTGTCTCCGCCAGCTCGGATAATACCGTTGATGATAATCATGTTAAGCATGCGTAGCCAAATCGCGCTGCATAAAATCACCACCGCAGGTGCTGCAAGTGGGTAGAGCTCAGGGTTGTCTAAGTTCAAAGCAGCAATGATTAATTCTCGGTTTAGTAGCAGTAACGCACCAATCGAAATACCAAACACAAAAACCGCTTTAATGAAGAAGCTTGCCATGTACTGAGCTTGTTCAAAAGCATCACGCCCTAACGACTGGCCAATCATCACAGAGCACGCCACCGAAATACCAAAGAAGATGGAATAACATAGCGACTCAAACGGGCCTAACATGCTGAATACCGCAAGTTCTGTTGTGCCCATATGCCCAAAGATCATTTGATACACCATAGTGCCAATTGCCCAAAGCAATGCACCTAACGTCATTGGAAGCGCCAAACGGCGATAAGAGAGCCACAAAGAAGGGCGCTCAGAACCTTCTTTCACTTCCAATAACCAATGCTTACGCCAACGCATGTAACCAACCATTGCAAGAACTTGGAACAGGCGAGAAATCGTTGTCGCCAAAGCCGCACCTGCAACGCCCATTGCTGGTACACCGAAACCACCTTTGATGAGCCAGAAGTTAAGTGCGATATTCAGAACAATCGTCACCGCCCCCAAAAGTAAAGGAGTGACGGTGTCACCAGAAGAGCGCATGCTCGCTTCTAAAACAATGATGATATGAGTGAGTAACAGAACAGGAAATGCATACCAAAGGTAAGTGGAGCCGAGTTCGATGACTTGCGTATCGTTGGTTTGTAGACGCATGATAAGTTCGCTACCGACTGTGATTATCAGGGTAACAGGAATCAAGACTTTTAAACCAAACCGAATCGCTATACCAGTAACGGTTTTGGCGCTTACCACGTCTTCACGTCCCCAATATTGAGCAACGAGTGTGCCGTTTGCCGATGCTAAGCCAGCCATAATCATGATTGCAACAAAGTGCCATTTTGAGGCAATTCCCACAGCTGCGGTTGCTTCTTTACCAAAGTCACTAACCATGAGAACATCAGCCAAGGCGAGAATAGCCACCAACGCACTCTGGATCGCGACAGGGAAACCCAAGTGGACGATCTGCTTAAGTAGCCCGCTAGATAAAGAGTTGTCGCTGTTTTTGATGCCAATATTGTTCGTCATAGTTACTCCTCGAAATTTGTGAGGAATATAAAGCCAATAGGGACAGAAATACATGTGCGAAAAACCACAAAACCTGTGCAAATCCGTCATCGAACAATTTGCCATCAAAACAGAGTGGCGCGACGATGTGCATTTAGCACCCGCATGTAAAGAACGATTCCTGACTCTAACTGAAATCCCCGAATGGAAACGAGCTAATATCTTTATGGCGGGGCTGGCTGAACTGCGCGATGGTTACCATGTCGAGCGAGACAAAGTGGGCGTTCATACCTTGCTGTTTACCATTGAAGGTGGCGGTGTTTTGATTACACCGGGTTTCGTTAAAGAAATTGAGCCTTATACGCTGACTATTTTGCCTGTAGATACGTGTTTTCGATTTGAAATGAATCCAAGCAAAGGGCTCTGGAAGATGGTTTGGCTTCTGCCACAAAATACCGAGGCTTGGCAGCATCTCTCTGACTTGGGGCAAACCGTGTTGCCGTTTAGGGGCTCTGAGCAGGTATGGTCACTGATGACCTTACTCTACAACGAAATAGGGGGACGAACGGGGTTTCGTCAGTTGTTGATCAGTGAAGTGCAACGATTGGTAAAAAGTGTTGAAACCCCAATCAGTACGTCGCTATCGCGCGTTCAAACACTCTTTAACGAAGTTGAAGGTCAGTTACACTTGCCGTGGACCATTGCCGAAATGGCCAAGCAGTGTTTTATCAGTGAAGAACAGTTCAACCGTTTATCTAAACAGCTTTTCAATATGAGTCCACGAAGCAAGTTAATTGAGCTTCGTATGCACAAGGCCGCGGACTTATTGCAGTATCCAGCTTGGTCAGTCGCTATGATTGCGAACCGATTGGGTTATCGCGATCCTTACAACTTCACTCATCGATTTAAAAAGTTCTACGGCACTTCGCCAACACGTTATCGCAAGAGGTTACTGGAGAATCAAAACCAATGAGTCGTTTTGATTTCTAATGATCACCTAATGATCGATAAAGTAGAGAATTCAGAAACAAAAAAACGAGGGCATTGACCCTCGTTTTTGTTTGTCTTTTTGCAGAGGTTTGAATTACAAACCTGCAGCCATTTGATGCTTTGATTTTGTTGCAGCGATGAGCATGTAGATGCAAGTCGCAAGCAAAGCTGCAAATAGATAGCCCAACAAGCCGTGCATTTGGCCCATGAACTTATCAGCAACCACAGGACCAGCAACTGAGCCGATGCTGTAGCTAAACAACATCACTTGTGTTGCGGATACAATGAAACGCTCTTCTAAACCTTCACAACCCAAGTTGATTGCAATTGGATACAGTGCAAATGTTGCCATTCCCAATAGGAACAGCGCTACTGCTAGAACCACCGCTGAGGTAGAAACAAACGTCAGACCAATAGAGAAAATACCCAAAATACAGAAGAACGCCATCAAGACTGTACGAGCCATGTATTTGTTTAATGTGGTCACCATAGGTTGAACCAACATGCCGCCAAGGATGACAAGTGCCATTAGGGTACCAATATCTTGGTGACTAATTTTACGGTTTGCTAGCTCTACAGGCATTAAACCGTAGATTGCACCCAAGGTTAAGCCAGAAACAATACAACCAATGATTGCAGCATGGCTTAGCTTAGAAATTTGTTTAAACGATAGTGCGGTTGATTCGTGGCTGTTTGGTTGTTCACAATCGATGAACAGCAATACTAGCATTGCCATTAGGATCAACGTTGTGATCGCGATAAAAGGTACACCGCCGCTTACACCAAGGATACCAATACCGAACTGACCAAGTGCAGAACCACCGTACAAAGAAAGCATGTACAGGCTTAAACGTTTCGCACGAGACGATTCATCACCAGACATTAGCCATGATTCAACAATCACAAACACGCCAGCGACCGCCATACCTGCGATAAAGCGGGCAACAAGCCATACCATGCCGTTAGGAATAATAGGCAGTACGATGATCGTTAGTGAAAATGCAGCTAAGCTACCTACAAACGCTTTACGGTGACCAACGTTGCGAACAATACGCTCAAAGAACATTGCGCCGATCAATAGACCGCCATAGAACACACTCGCCAACCAACTCGCGTAATCAGCAGAGATGTTGTATTCACCAAGCATAAGAGGGATCAAGCTCATCAAATAGCCTGACGCCACTGCATAAAGAGACAGTGCTACGACAGGAACTGTGACTCGTGGTGATGCTGCAGGAATGGCTGTGTTTTCCAATGTTTTGCGCCTATAAGTTAAGTAAAAATCAGGGGTTATTCGGCGCGAATATGAGGCTAATTAATAGGCAAGTAAAACGATATATTTGATTCGTTTCGACAAAAGAAATTTATCGAAATTCTATGGGGAAATGCTGCATAAAAACGCCAGCCTGTAAGCGAGGCTGGCGGAAGGATTTATTTGCTAAGTGCTTGATTTAACCACTGATCGAATTGAGTCTTAGGAAGGGCGCCGTTGATCATATCCACGCGCTGGCCATTCTTGAAAACCATAATGGTTGGGATGCTACGAATACCAAATTGAGCGGCAAGCTGCTGTTGCGCTTCGGTATCAATCTTGACAAAACGAGCGTTTCCGGTCTGTTCTTGTGCCACATCCGAGAAAACAGGCGCAAAACCAACACATGGATTGCACCATGGTGCCCAAAAATCCACCACAACTGGTGTGTTACTTTCTAGCAGCGCCGAGAAGTTATCGACAGTGCCTTCTATCGGTGCGCCATCAAACAGGGCGTTTTTGCATTTACCGCAACTTGCAGCTTCTGCAACTCGCTCATTAGGGACACGATTTAAACCGCCACAAGACGGGCAACGAGTTTTAAACGATGACATGACTTCTTCCTTTATGACAACTTGATGAAAACATGACTTACCAGTCAGCCTCATAATTTGTATACTTATTTTTTAGCCTGCCGAATTATAAGACGGCAAGTCTGTATTTGGACCCGAACAGGTTCTAAGAAATTTCATTAAAATACAACAATAAATAGGTCTGCGATGACAAATTACTACGCTGAAATTACCGGTTGGGGAAAATGTCTTCCACCAGCCACGCTCTCTAACGATGACCTTAGCACTTTCCTTGAAACTTCAGATGAATGGATTCGCACCCGTACTGGTATTGAAAACCGTCGCATCAGCCACGTAAACACGTCTGACATGGCAACGGTAGCCGCGCAACACGCGATGGCTCGTGCAGGTGTAGAAGCGAGTGACATCGACCTAATCATTGTTGCGACATGCTCTCCTGATTCTCTTATCCCAAACATTGCTTCTAAGGTTCAGCAAAACCTTGGTATTCGCTCTGCTGCTGCATTCGATTTAAACGCGGCATGTACTGGCTTCGTATACGGCCTAGAAACAGGCACACGTTTGATTCAATCGGGCAACTACCGAAACGCAATCATTATTGGTGCTGAGCGTCTTTCTTTCTACATCGACTGGGCAATGCGCGATACTGCTGTACTGTTCGGCGATGGTGCAGGGGCCGTTGTTCTGACTCGTACAGAACAAGAAACCGGTCTGCTGCAATCGCAAATTGGTTGTGATGCAAAAGGGCGCGACATCCTTTCTGTACCTAAGTTTGGTACATGCATGGATCGCTTTGCGGAAGACAACGGTTACTGGGACTTCAACTTTGTAGGTCAAGAGATCTTCAAACGCGCCGTAAAAGGCATGGGTCTAGCGGCGAAAACGGTTCTGAAAGCTTCAGAACTAACCACAGATCAAATCGACGTGGTAATCCCGCACCAAGCAAACATCCGTATCATCCAAACACTGTGTGACCTTTCTGGTATCCCGCAAGAAAAAGCGTTTGTGAACATCCAAAACTACGGCAACACTTCTGCAGCGACGGTGCCAATTGCATTGTGTGAAGCGCTAGAACAAGGTCGTGTTAAGCCAGGCGACAACATGTTATTGGCAGCGTTCGGTGCTGGCCTAACATGGGGTGCAGCTGTGTTGAAGTGGGGTGACCGCGTAACGCCAATTGCTGAAAGTGACGCTGCGCTACCTGAGAGTGACAAGTCTGCACTTGAGCTACTAGAGCGTGCTATCAAGCTTTGTAATGAACGCCCACGTGGTGAAGACGCATAACTAGCGCGAGCGGCTAACTGGTCAAAACAAGTAATAAGCAAAAGGGAGCACAGTGCTCCCTTTTTTTGCGCTTACCTCGCAAGCGTTAAGACATAAAGCCGAGATTTGATGAAGAGAAGTTTCGGATATTGGGGAACACGTAATCCAACGCTGCACCATCGGTAATACCCATCCATTGTGCGAGTGTTGCGCCCACTTGATCAGTACCGATTTTCGGAATCAAACGTCCTTTCGAGTAATCATCTTCGCCATCCAATACCAATTCAGGCCATGTTCCAATTGGCTTCGACCCGTTAACCGCGCCCCCCATAATAAACTGATGTCCGCCCCAACCGTGGTCGGTACCGTTACCGTTGTTTGTCATGCGGCGGCCAAAGTCAGACATGGTAAATGTAGTGACATTGTCACGCATCCCAAGTGCATCGATTGCTCGATACATGGCAAACAGGTTTGTCGCCAAGTCTCCTAATAATGCAGGGTGTTTCGACAGTTGCGAATCATGAACGTCATAACCAGTATGTTTAACGAAGAACACTTGTTGCTGTTGATTCAAGTGGCTTTGGCTCGCAATCAATTTGTAGACCGTCTGCATTTGCTTCCCGAGCGTGGTAGAGGAAAACAGCGGTGCATCTTCTACATTGTGCAGTTGTTCTGCCAACACGCCACTCATGGTCATAGACTCATCAACCATTAGATTGAAATGCCCACTGAATGGATTATTAGGAGAAGTCGCCAAGAGTTGGTCATAGACCTCTTTGTAAAGTGGATTGCCAATCGCGCTCAGCTGCACGGCTCGGTCTTTCTTAAGCACGGTTTGTCGGTGTTCAAGGGAGCGTAGCCACAAGGAGTCACCATGAACACTGTACAGCGGCGTAATCTCTGAGTGTGAGCTCATGACGTCAAGCATTCTTCCTGCCCAGCCTAGGTTTGTGAACGTATTCATGCCGCCTCGCATTAAGGTGTTGCTTTGCGAGTTGTGAGAAAAGAGCTGATCAGGCAAAGCAACCTCACCAGATTCAATCATCTGTTTCGTCATGGGTTGCTCAAGGACACCACTGTTAAGCACGACAGTTGCATCGCCGTTATCGAACATTTCAGCCAGTCGAGCTAACTTTGGATGCATACCCAAGGGTACCGTATTGCCTTGGTTGTCTGTGGCATTTAACCCAATAGGTATGATGCTGTTTTTGGCAACAGAGAGTTTGCCTCTCACATTGGCGTATTGGTCGTAATGGAAGTCGGACAAGGGCAGGAATGTATTAATAGCATCATTACCGCCAGACAAATACACACAGATAAGCGCACGAAAATCATTGGTTGGTGAAGCCATTGTATAACCTGGTAAACCCACGGAAGCCATTGCACCCAAAGAAGCCGTACTTTTCATAAAATTGCGTCGTGAAAGTTTCATAATTCGCTCCTAATTTTGAATGTAGAATTCGCTGCCAGAAATCGCGGTGAAAATTACTAAGGCAAGCTTGGTGGTGGGAACATAGTTGGTTTGGTATTTGTTGAGTGCGTTATGCATGATTTGTTTTAGCTGCGGAGAAGCCGAGCCCGCAAAGAAACGCACATCGATGGCCTCAACCAATGCCTCATGATCATCAAGCAACTCGTACAACTCAGTCATATCCAATGAGTAAGTCGAACCAGAACCTTTACGCACGCTGTAGAGCATGAAATTAACCAACTCTGTATATACCGACCAATCCAATAGTTCGTACTCCGGTGAAACCATTCCGGTAAACACAAAGTCGGCTGAAGGCTGATAATCGGGCGAATAGAAGTTAAACACAGAAGGTGACCTTAATGGTCCTTGATTGGCGATGTTCATCAAGGATACCGCGCCATCGTAACGTGCAGCGTCGAGTGTAAAGCCAGCAGCGCGATGGAAATTGGTGAGCACCAAGATTGGCTCTTTTACTTTTATTGGGCGAATGGATGCTTTTCCGCGAGCCTCGTCATCAAGTAAGATCGCTCGGATGACGGCATTCAAATCACCCTTTACATCATTGCCATTGTTATTGAACACGGTTGCAACTCTTGCAATGTATTCTGGTGTTGGATTGGAGGTCACAAAGCGTTGGATGAGCAACTTAGAGACAAACGGCCCGATATTGTCGTGACTCATCAAAATATCAATGACAAGTTCCAGTTCCTCTTCGGCGGTCAGTCCCGCAGGGATCTTGCTACCGAGTACGTGTTTTTCGCCAGTATCGTGGCGGTTTTTAATCACGCGCATAGGCTTCACAAACGCGGTGTCTGATTTGTTCCAACCCGTCAGCGCGCGTGCGAGTTCTTGTATGTCTGTTTGTGTGTAGGTCGCGAGCGCATGCCCAGTTTCTAAATCGTATTTGACGCTGCCGGCTAAGTTCAATTGATACAAACCGATGGTGAACAATTGCATCAATTCACGAGCAAAGTTTTCATCTGGAAGTGCGCCTGTCGCCGTGTTTGCTTTTGCGCTTCCCATCATCGACAAATAGTTTCCCATGGCAGGGTGCAGAGCGGTTTTTAGCAACAAGTCACGATAGTTACCAAAGGCATTTTCGACCAGTAAGTCATAATAATTGACCAGACTTTCCGGCTTGCTACCGAGTAGACCGCCATATCGGGATACGACGAGCACTTGGCTAAGAGCAAAGGCCATTCTTTGTCTGAGTTGATCTTCCGAAGTGAGGACGATTTGATACCAAGCGTTTTCTCGGTTTGCTTGTGCCCCTTTACTAAAAGGCGTGAAGTAAAGATCACTGTGATAAGTAGGAGGGAGAAGTATTTGTTCTGTAATCCAATCCTCATAATTGGTTTGGTTTATTTGGTCGATCAACGCTGGAGTGGGACCAAATGTGGTTTGATATAGAAAGCGTGCAGTTGGTAGATCTGGGTCGTCTTCGTCCGCCGATACTGGTCCGACAAAAAACAACAGCATGGCAACAAAACCTAGCACCCAACAAGAAATCTCATTCTGTTTCTGACGTCTCATAGTTAACTCGCTTACCCAAAGGAACGACTTAAATCCATTTAACGGGAGTAAAATGAAGCTCATAGTGAGCTGTAAAATAAAGTAACGAAATCAAGCAGCTGCAGAGCGGAGTATAGACGGGAAAATTCACTAACAAAGTATGATTTCTCAGAAAATAATCTGGATTGAAAAACGTAGGCTCACGTTTGGTTTGATAAACAACTGATAGATAAGCACCAAAATTGCCTTGTTAAACTTCAAATTAATTATGAAATTTTTAAGCAGGCTTTCATGTTTTGCCTGTTTTTATCATTCGAACACTCAATGGTGGGCTTGTTGATATATCACTTAGTTTGGTTAAAGTGAGCCTTTAAAGAAATTAGATCTAAAAAAACATGCCAGAGTGATTACTTTACTGATCGATTTATTAATTAAGTTGCATAAAGCGTGAATAAGCTCACGATTGTACATAAATTGCACAAATAAATGCGATCAATAGCTAACATTTACCGGGTCGATAAGTTCGACACAATTCAATCCGCAGCTAGTAAAGAGGAGAGGTAATAGCTGCACCATAAATGTTGGATAGGAGAGCACACATGGAAGCTCGCAAAACTATGCTCGCTGTTGTTATTGCATCTACGGTCGCTGCGTGTGGCAGTGATGACAATGATGAGAGCGCCAGTCAAACGTATACACTTAATGGTACCGTCGTAGATGGTTACATCTATAACGCCTTAGTCTGGATGGACATCGATAGAGATGGTGAGCCAGACGCCGATGAACCTCAGACAAATACTGGCCTTGATGGTACATATTCATTTCAAATTTCAGAAGCACAAAAGGACACCTTAGTAGGTGTGCCGATTTTGGCTCAGTTAACAAACGCCTCTGTCGATGTGGGGACTGAACCCCCAACCACGATGGAAGAGTTAGAGCAGAAAATCGCTGCCAATGAAGCAGAAAAGGTCTTTGAAGATGCCGAAGAAGGACACGCCATTGTTCTTGGGATGCCACCTTTAACACAAGCCGACTTTGATGATCTTGAAGACGGTGAACTCGATGGTCAGGTCATCAACCCTTTTACTACCCAAGTTCATGAAGAGCTGACATCTCGAGTAAGCGCCGTTCTGGAAGATCAAAACCTCGATGAGTTGAGTGATGAGGAAATAGCAGCGCTGCTTGTTGCGCTTGGAAGCCTAGTGAACCAAGCAATTGACGATGCAGTCGACGAGTTAAAAGAAGAGCTCGAAGACAGCACCTTGACCGATGAAGAACTTAAAGACCGTTTGATGGGGGATTTTATCGCTGAAGGCGACACAGGCGAAATTCTCGAACTAGCTGAAAGTAAAGTCGACGAACGCGTATCGGATGAGCGAGTTGCCGAAGAGCTAGAAGATGAATACCCCGATGGTAAGGTGACCCATTACTCGTATACAGACAGTTACTACGGTACGCCGGACAACATGGACATCTCATTGGACTTCACGGTAGAGGGCAGTGAAACGGAGATCGTCGATGAAACCGCGAACACGTTGACCTATCAAGCCACGGCTACAGAGTATTATGAACGAGCCGGCGTAAAAACGGTGTTCAGTACGTTCACAGAAGAAGCGGTGCAGAACCTTGATGACGGTACTTTCACGGCCAAGATAACGTTTAAAGCAGACTTGAACTTCGATGGCGAGTTTGATTTCACCAGCCATGTATATGATGTCGGTGTCGCAGATGAGGGGGAGACTCGCGGTCAGTGGGAATTTACCCGTTACGTTGATGAATCCAACCCTGCCGATTCTGGTGGTGACAGTGTCACTACGAATGATCCAGAACGCGAGTTAAGCTACAGCACGGTGGATTTGTTTGCAGAAGCGGTCATGGCCGGCGATATGTCTGGTGTGGACTTACTTCAAACCATGGTTGAGGTAGAAGAAACAACGGCAGGACATGATTACGAATCTCGTGAATTTAAAGAGTACGACCTAGACGCTGCAGTTCCTCTAGAAGCGGCTACCTATGCGCAAGTTCGTGAACGATGGGACTATGTGGATGGTGGTAACAAAGAAGTCATCAAGCATTATTGGGATGCAGACGGTTCAGTTAATGAAACGACAACAAGTATGAACAATGCCGATGGCTCCGAGTCATACATGAAAGCAGGCCCGGTTTGGAACTGGGATGGTTCAGTTAGCTTCGAATACCAAGTCAATTATTGGGAAGAATATACCTATACCAAGGGTGTCAACGACGACGGTCAGAAAATCGAAACGAGTGTCGGTGGCAAATATATTCTCGATGAAGCTAACGCGGTCAAGAAAGTTGATGAGAATGGCGATGGTATGATGTTCAACCGTTGGGACGAAGTGAAAACCTATTGGTCAGAGACAGATATTCGTACTCATGTTGAATGGCAACACTTTGCAATTGAAGGGTATGACTACACCTTTAACGATGGTGGACAAAAATACAGTACCTTAATCAACGACAATTACACCGGTTATCCTGAGTACGTCGGTCCTTATATTGAAGACTTAGATGAACTGGTCGACGGTTGGCTCGAAGAAGGACTGTCTGAACAAGCGATCTGGTTGCGAGTGATTGGTGAGTCTATCCGTGGCGTTAGCCGCAGTGAGGGTTACGATTACTGCGAGGTCAATGCGACTGGTGAATCAGTCAATGCCGCGTTGTTGGCGACAGAGCTGACAAACTGTGGCGGACTTCAACCATTAACGGCGGATGACGTTGTCGATTCAAGACTGACGAGACGCAAAGGAAACGGAGTCGAAGTTCGGTTCTGGGATATCTATGAAGATGGTATGGCCGATCGCGAGACTTGGAAAGCCGATGGCAATACTGAAAACCTCGGTTGGGATTGGAGTATCACCTCAGAAGGTTACTTAAGGTTAAGCAAAGGAGACGATTTTGTCCGTTTGATTGCGCCTTACTTCAAAGGTGAATATGGCGCTGCCGTTATTATCTTTGACGAGTACTCAGATACAAGTATGAACGAGATGTGGAGTACGTATTTCGTTGATACTGTGGATTTACACATACCACCGCAACCTGAGTAAATAAGCCAAGTTGCTTGCAGCATCAATAACGAAATAAGCACAAGAGCTTAAACTAAAAAGCCGCTCACCCATTGTATTAACACGAGTGCGCGGCTTTTTGTTTTAACGAATTAGGCTCAACAGCTTATTTTCTCGCGAGCTTATGATGCGCTCTAGAAAAATGATCGGCACAGAATGCGCCAACAATGGAAAGCTCGCCCGCCAAACATAGACCTGCAGCGACTTCTGCTAACGTTTTTGCTTTGCCATTACCATGCAGACCAAGTATATCCAAACACGCTTTTTGAGTTGGTAGGCCAGTACCGCCGCCAACGGTGCCAACCATGATGTTTGGTAAAGTGACTGACGTATACAGGTCGCCGTGAGAATCCACATCCATTCTAGTAATGCCAACCGCAGATTCAGCAACGCACGCTGCATCTTGCCCGCAGGCGATGTACAGAGCGGTGAGGGCATTGGCGTAGTGCGCATTAATACCGATAGTGCCGCTTAGCAATCCACCAACGGTATTCATTTTGCCAAATTTCACCATGGCCTCTGGTGTGGTGTGCAGGTATTTCTGGACCAAAGCTGCAGGAATCGTCACTTCAGCTGAGACTTTTTTACCGCGAACAGAGCGTAAAGTGTGGGCGTTGGCTTTCTTATCTCCAGATAAGTTACCGTCAAGATAAGCATCAACCGGCGCGACTGGACTGTGTTCAAGAATGTAATGGAAGACTTTGTGTGTCGCGATGGTCACCATGTTCTGACCAGATGCGTCGCCAGTTACGTATTCAAACACCAAGTAAACATGATTACCTTCGATGTTGACGTTGATGTCTTTAAGCTTGCCGTGCGTGGTGGTGGATTCCGCTTCTTTACGGAAGATATCGTATTGAGTGACCACCCAACTTACGAACTGCGCTGCTTCTGCAAGTGATTGGAAACCAAACACGGGAGTACGACTCACGCCTTCGCTGATCAAAAGCGTACTTGCGCCACCAGCTGCGGTAATCAAGTTCGCACCGCGGTTATAAGAGGCAACGAGAGCGGCTTCTGTTGTTGCGAGTGGTACTAGGTAGTCGTCATTCGCGAACAAGCCGTTAATACGTAGAGGCCCAGCAACACCGACAGGGACGTTAACGGTACCAATAAAGTGTTCAATGTTGTTGGCGTATTGGTCGTAATGCGATTGTGTGAAAGGATCCAGAAGAAGATCTTTGTCCGTCATCGATTCGAGTACTTTCCAACGGCGTTCAATGTGCTTTTCCGTCAGACCCGCACTGAGGCAAAGTTTCTTTTCTGGCTTGTGGTATTTCGGTTCTAATGCCGATTGTACTTTTTCGCAGGTTTCATTATCAGAGAGTGCAGAGCTATTCCTTGCGCTGTCTAAATTTAATTTCGGCATACAAACGTTTCTTTATTCATTTGGTTTGGAATTGTAGTGATACAAAACGTGATTACAATCCCGCGTATACGTTTTGCAACAAAAGGCTGCTCCGCTTCAAACTGATGAACATTCGGCTTGACCAATAGATAGAACGTTATCCATTGGCTGATAAAACCGATATTTGGGCTAACCAATACAGTAGGTTATTGAAAATTCGACCAAAGCTAATATGGAAGCGGGACTGAGAAGTTAAACGCAATGTACAAACCACCGAATTTCTTCTTATTGTAAAAATTGTGCAAAGTGGGCGAACTACTCTAATTTGAGACTTCAAATAATGAGATTGGAATGTGGTTGTGTGGCGTAAAATGGTAAATAACTTGGTTTGCGCCACGGCATAATAGCCCCACGTTTTCAATTGAGGGTAACGTATGATTGCTTACTTTCGAGTTCAGGACGTAGAAGTGTTGTGTGATGAAATAGACCTCGCAACACTGATGCAAGCCAAGCTCAAACAATTACCAAGTACCAAGCCTCAAATGGACTGAGCAGTATAACGTCACGAAGTGCTGGATGCGTTCAGCGCAATCGACTGTTTATACACTTTAGGAGATAACCCGGACACTCTTTTAAAGGCGCGCGAAAAGTGCGAAATACTGGTGTAGCCAAGTTGATTGGATATATAAGTGAGAGAGTGTCCTTCTTCCATCAATTCGCAAGAAACAGAGAACATCAATGACTCTTTAATATGCCGAAAAGAAGTGCCTTCATTCTTTAACTTTCTTTGAAAGGTTCGGACAGAATAGCTCAGCAACTGAGCCGCTTCTTCTATCGACAAATTACGCTCTCGCACATAAGGGCGCAGGAGTTCAAACACGCTATCGGTAAAACTTGTATGCCACTGGATCTGACTTGGTTCAGCGCCTAACTGTGAGTCCGATATTTGGATTGGTACGTTAAGAATGTCCGCGGGAATATAAACGCCGGTCTTCTCTTGACCCACAAATATCTGGCACTGGCTAGGTACAACACTTTTTACGATATCGCTGTTACTGCCTTGCAGGCGTACCTTACTTGGATACCAAGCGGTCTTGGTCAAAATGCTAATGAGCTCAATGATGTAAATCACTGCAAATGCTTCAGACCAGTTAGCGATTTGAGTGTCTTTCTGTTCCGAATATCGACAGAACCAAGCGTGGCCATGATGGGTTTCGAAAGAAACGTTACTGCCAGGCGAGTCTAAACTGAAGATTTCATCAATGTGCTGCATTGAATCGCCGATGGTTTTAAATGGCACAAACTGATGCAAGACATTGGGTATAACGCGGCGACGAAAGACTAACACCAATAAGTCGGTGAATTTCGTTACGCCAAGTTGGGAAGAAGTGAGATGAATTAAACGTTTTATCGATTCAGACGGAATGTAGTCGCTCTCGGTTTGGAATAAGTCCGCAGGTAAGCCAGCGTCACTAAGTAGCTTATGCTTGTCCAAGCCATAGTCAGCAAAGACTTCGACTAGGATTCGAGCATAGTTAGTCTGAATGACAGGTAGATGAAACGTTTGATTTGGCATTTTTGCGGATACTCCTTTATCACTGTTTTATCTTAGCGCATAACGCACGGTTTTAGATATAGCTCGCTATTTATTATTCAATTAATTGAAGGTTGAGCAGGACGGTATATTCTTAAAATGTTCAATCTATTCAATGGCAAGGGGATAACATGTCCGAGAACGAAAAACAAAAACAGCCAACGGAAGTGGCAGAAAACAAAGAGACGAATAAAAAAGACAAAGTAAAGACGGTCACCAACTATTTGCTTTTGTTTATCGTCGTCATGCTCGGGTTCAGCATTGTGTCAGACCGCATCATTCCAGTGACTGACAATGCACGCGTCAAAGGCTATATCGTGCCGATAAAACCTCAGGTTTCTGGCAACGTTTTAGATATTAAGGTTCGTCCGAACCAACTTGTTGCAGAGGGTGACGAACTCGCCGTTCTCGACAAATCAGATTATGAAATTGCTGGGCAGAACGTTGGTGCGCAAACCGCGTCAATCGCTTCGGCTCAAGCGAGATTAACTTCCGCGATTGTTGAACGCCAAAACACTGAAGCGCAAGCCAACCGTGTTCTTGCCATCGCAGAGAAAGGCGTAGTGTCGAAATCGGATGCAGATAAAGCACGAGCATCATTGGCAACCGCGAGAGCGAACGTAGTAAATGCAGAAGCGGATCTTGAAAAAGCGAAACAACAACTTGGCGCAGAAGGTGAAGAAAACAGCCAAATTAAAGCGGCATTGCTGGCTCTTGAGCAAGCTCAACTGAACTTAGAACGTACAGTGATTCGTGCGCCAACTCAAGGTGGTGTTTCGAACTTCAGCTTAACCGAAGGCTTCTACGCTTCAGCAGGTCAGCCAATCATGACGTTTGTGTCGACAGGAGACATTTGGATTGAGGCGTACTTCCGTGAAAACAGTTTAGGCAACGTCAGCATTGGTGATGAAGTAGAAATCGCCCTAGATTTTGTTCCTGGCAAAGTCATCAAAGGCAAAGTCAGCAGCATCGACTGGTGTGTCGATTGGGGACAAAACCAACAAGCGGGTAAGCTCGCGCAAGCCAACCAACAAACAGGCTGGTTACGCCAAACGCAAATGTTACCAATCGCTATCGAGTTTGATCGTCAAGAAGTAACGGGAATGCTACGCGTTGGCGGGCAAGCAGACGTGATTGTCTACAGTGGTGACAACTTCGTGTTCAACACGCTTGGCAAACTTTGGATTCGTCTACTGAGCGTACTGTCTTATGTCCGATAATCTGAGTATTGATAACGCAACTCAACGCCGGATTCTGCGCTTCACCATAGGTGTAGGTCTGGCGGTGTTTCTCGCTGCTTGGATTAACTGGCAACTGGCGTTTGTCGCGCCGGTATTTACCGCGAAGTTCTTGGTCGATAAGCCAAACCTTCATAGAGAAACGATTTACGAGTTGCTGCTGGCATTGATTGCCACTATGGGATTGGGGCTGCTTCTTTCAGGAGGCATTACTCAGTACCCAATTGTTCTACTGATTGCAGTCGGTTTGATGATGGCATGGGGTTACTACTTGTTTACTGACCCCAAATGGAATTTGTTCGCGACCATTTTGTTGATTGCGGTGTTGATGTTGCCGTTTATGGCAATAAATAACCCAGCAATTTCTGTTGTGCTCGCGAGCGGTTTGGCAATTTCCGGTGCGGTATCGGTGGCGATTTTTGCTCTGGTTCATATTTATCTACCAGAGCCAGACAGTGAGTTCGCTGGTTATGCGGCTCCACCAATTGGTAAAGAACAACGTTGGCATGCGTCATTCCGAGCCATGTTGATTTCGTTTCCTGTGGTGTGCTTCTTCTTTATCTTTCAGATTTCAGAAGCGCTGCTCACCATGATGTTTGTCGCGTTGTTGTCTTTGATGATTACGTCAGAGAAGTCAGTCAAATTAAGCGCGTTCTTAATCATCAGTAACGGTATCGGCGGGATACTTGCCATCTTGGCTTTCTCGATTCTCGCCATTGTGCCAAGCATATTCTTTTACACCGCCTTTATTGCGTTATTGGCGGTAGTGATAGGGAAGAAGATTTACACCGTGCCAGAAAAGGCACCGATATTCGCCACGGCGTTCAGCACCTTGCTTGTCTTAATCGCCAGCACGCTCATGAGCTCTGGTGATATCGACAGCAATACATTTATCCGAATTTTCCAATTGGTGTTGGTCGGGACGTACATGATCCTCGCATCACTCTTTTTGGAAACCCGACAATGGAAGTTTTTGCAAACATAACACTTAACAGACAGTGAAAAGGTAACGCTATGAAAGCTTCAAATGATTTCTCTAAACAGGCGATAGACGCCGCTATCAAGATCGGAGCCGTAGCGTTACTGATCTGGTGGTGTTTCTCTATCCTCAGTCCATTCATTATGTTGGTCGTGTGGGGCGGCATTATTGCCATCGCTTTGTACCCAGTCATGATGTCCCTTCACAATCGCTTAGGTATCTCAAAAGGTAAGGCGAGTGCGCTCCTCAGTACTATCGGTGTGCTGTTACTTTTAATCCCGCTTATCGCGCTCTCATCTGGTCTTTATACCAGTGGTACAGAGGTCGTCACTGGGTTGCAAGATGGCACCTTAGTTGTACCCAAGCCGCAAGAAAGCTTGAAAGAGATCCCTGTTATAGGCGACAAGCTGTTCGTTGCGATTAACTACGCATCGACCAACATGGAAGGCTTCTTGGTTAAGTATGGCGAACAAGTGAAAGGTTTCCTTTCTCAAGTGGCATCTATTGTTGGCTCGGTAAGTGGTGGCTTCATTCAGTTCATCATTTCGACCATGATTGCTGGTGCGTTCATGAGCAATGCTGAAGTGTGCCAGAAAGGCTTTACCAAGCTAGCTGATCGCCTCACCAACAAGAAAGGCGAAGCGTTGATTGATCTTTCAAAGTCGACTGTTCGCAGTGTCGTTCAAGGTGTGATTGGCGTTGCGCTGATTCAATCTGTCATGGCAGGTGTTGGTATGGTCGCGGTTGGCGTTCCTGCTGCTGCGCTTTGGATGGTTGCAGTTATTCTGATTGCGATTGTTCAGTTGCCGCCGATTCTGGCATTGATTCCTGCGATCATTTACGTGTTTAGTGTCGAATCAACACTGGTTGCTGGCATCTTCCTCGTTTGGTGTATTTTGGTGAGCGCGAGTGATGCGGTACTGAAACCAGTTCTTCTAAGCCGTGGTTCTGACACACCGATGCTTGTGACACTGTTGGGTGCACTGGGTGGTATGGCAATGTCTGGTATCGTTGGTCTGTTTGTTGGTGCCGTGGTACTGAGTCTGACTTACCAGTTGATGGTGAACTGGTTAGATGAAGATGACGCGGAAACAAACAAAGCACTGAGCATTGACCAAAAAGCGAAGGAGGAAGACAAAGTAGAGGTGGCATCATGAAACCGATGACCAGGGAAGACAACTTCTACTTTTTGTTTTTCGCACTTATTGCGCTGTTTTTCGGCTGTGCTGTGATGCATCAGTTTTATCCAGATGGGCAGGAGTTTGTTCTTGCTCTTTTGGTGGTGACACTAGGTGCTTCGATTGCTGGTATCAATAAGAAAAACAAGACCAACCGAACATGGTATGGCGTGTTACTGATTGTGGCCGTCATCTCCTATGGGATGTCGTTCTTAGAGCATTTAGATCTGTCCATATTGACGCTAGGTGCGTTATTGGTGTTCTTGTTCTCGCACATATACTCGGCGCTAAAGCAGGTAGTGTTAACTAAGTCGGTGACGACAAACCACATCATCGGTTCGATTTGTATCTATCTGCTATTAGGGCTTGCGTGGGCGGTGATTTACTTGTTGGTGTTGGAGTTCTTCCCGAGCTCTTTCACAGGATTAGAAGCAAAACCTTGGCTGTCGAACTTGTTTAATGCCTTGTACTTTAGCTTTATCACATTAACGACGGTGGGCTATGGTGACATTTCACCAACGGTTCCAGTGGCTCAGTTCTTCGTTTTCTTCGAGGCGATAGTTGGGAGCTTTTACTTGGCCATCATGGTGGCAAGTTTGGTGAATATTCGTTTGGCTCAAGCACAGAGTGAGTAAACAAATGAATGGTTTGAATGGCGGAGCTGAAAAGTCTCCGCCATTTTTGTTTTAAGAGGAAATGAACTTAGCTATTAAATGCACGAGCGACGCGACCTTCGCAACGGATTGTGTAGTTACCTACATAAGCAGGAATGAAAGCCGATTGCCCTTTGCCAAGCACCAATGTTTCGCTGCTTTCTGCAAGTAGCGTTACGTCCGCATCGATTGGCATCAAGATTTCTGCACTGGTCATCTCGACATGCTGATCTTTTGGCTCTTGGAAGACAGAGAACTTGAAGTCTTGTACAGGGACAGGGAAGTGATGCTCACAGCCTCTGATTTCTGCTTTGGTTAGCAGCGTATTTATTGGCTTTGGAATAAAGTCGGTACACTTAACCAGTTCTTCCACATCCATGTGTTTTGGTGTTAAACCAGCGCGAAGTACGTTGTCTGAGTTCGCCATGATTTCCAGACCAGTACCTTTAATGTATGCGTGAGGCGTTCTTGCGCATAAGAACATAGCTTCACCGGGTTTTAACGTAATAACATTCAGCAGTAATGGGGCAAACAAACCTACGTCATTCGGGTACTGAGCAGCAAGGTCTAAAATCAATTCGCACACAGGGCGTGCTTGGTTGGCTGCTGCGTAACTTAATAAGTGATCCACGGCGTTAACCTTGCGTGCTTCTTCCATGGAAAGAATCTCTACGAAGAACTGACACAACCCATCTTGGTTGGGATTACGCTCAAATTGTTCTAGGTAGCCGTTGATTTCAGGAATGTAACACAGGCGGAACTCAGCGATGATTTCATCAAAGGGACGAAAGCCGTTCATCGCTTGGTATTCAGTAAGTGCGTAAACCAGTTCTGGCTTATGGTTGGCATCTTTGTAATTACGATTGAATGCGCTCAGCGGGACACCTAACTGTTGTTCTTTTGCATAACCTAGCTCCGCATCTTGCTTGTTTGGGTGCACCTGAATAGACAAGGCTTTATCCGCCGCAAGAATCTTGAAGAGGAAAGGTAGATCACCAAAGGCTTCTGCCGTGCTTTGCGATAGAAACGCTGACGGATCCTGGTTGATCAATTCTGATAATGAAACATTTGTACTCGAAGCAGTAGTGTTTCCTTGTGTAACGATAGAGCAACCATTCGGATGCGTACCCATCCAAACTTCGGCTTGAGGTTGTTGAGCTTCGTTAGCAAAACCAAACAAATCGTGGATAGCAGTGCGACTTCCCCAGTCGTAGTTTTGGATTTTATTGTCCATTTTGAAGAAGCATTTTGATGAAATAGTATTCGAATTCATGAATTTTACCCGTAGAAAACCCTCCGAACTGAATCGGAAGCAAAAAATAGTGGAGATTGGACGGGTGAGCGGTTAACTCACCCTAAGAGGTGTAGAAGTCGCTTCTACAATCAGATGTCTACAACCTAAGCTTGGGAGCGAGCGGCTTTCTCGAAGGTTGAGCCTGCAAGAACGGTAACAACAGCAAGCCAATAACGGCTGCGCATACCGAGATGGTGATAAAGAATCCAGTCCAGCTGTATTCTTCAAGAATCAATGCCAATGGGTAGCCAGAAAGTGCGGCACCCATGTAAGCAAACAAACCAACAAAGCCCGTTGCTGCACCAGCAGAATCTTTGTGTGAACATTCCGCTGCAGCCATGCCAATCAACATTTGTGGACCAAACACAAAGAAACCAATTGAGAATAATCCCGCCGCTTGGAACGCGAAGTTGGTTAACGGCATCAACCACAGTGCGGCGACAGATAGGAATATACCTGCGGCAAACAATAGGTTCATTGGGCCTCGGTTACCACCGAACAATTTATCCGAGCCCCAACCAGCCACTAGAGAACCAACAAAGCCACCGATTTCAAACATCGACAGCGCAGCGTTAGCATTGATTAGGCTGTAGTGATGTTGTTCTGTTAGGTACAAGTTACCCCAGTCATTGATAGCGGTGCGCACGATGTAAACCAGAACATAGCTAAATGCGAGCAACCAAATGTACTTGTTGTTGAACACGTACTGTTTGAGGATTTCTTTATAACTCAGACCTTGTCCGTGATTTTCTTGAGCGAGTTCTAACTTGTCATCTCGCCATTGACCAACCGTTGGTAGCCCTTGAGTGGTCGGTTTATCACGCAAACGCCAACACACAACCACACCAAGAATCACGCCGATTACGCCCGGTACGATAAAGCCTTCTCGCCAGCTGTAATGGAATGTGAGAAAACCAACGAGTAGGGGAATTAACGCGCCACCTACGTTATGAGCCGTGTTCCAAATTGCCCACAAAAAGCCACGTTCTGAGCGCGAATACCACGTCGTAAGTAACTTAGAGCACGAAGGCCAGCCCCAACCTTGGAACCAAGCGTTCATCACCCACAGGGCTGCGAGTGCAACCAAAGAGCTAGAGAAGCCAAATGCGATATTGATAAGGCCCGTCGCGATTAAACCGACACCCATGAAAAAGCGAGGGTTAGAACGGTCGGAAATGGTGCCCGAAATAAACTTTGATAAACCATAGGTAATGTAGAAAAGCGTACCAATCATACCGATATCGGCTTTATCTAAACCTAAATCAGCGATCATCGCGGGTGCGGCGTAGTTGAAGGTTTTACGAGTGAAGTAAAAGCCCGCATAACCAAGATACATGCCCAGCATGATGTGCAGGCGCCAATAACGATAACGTTCATCCACTTGGTCTTTGCTAAGGGGAGCTTGGTTGTAGCTCGGAGACTGAAATAATCCAAACATGCTCGTTACACCTTAGGTAATGTGATGGCGATTTGCGTACCATCCACATGATCGTTCAAAGAGTAGATATACATTTTTCCACCAAGCGCTTGCACACGTTCTTGCATGCCGCGAACGCCCATGCCTTTCATGCAGTCTTCGGTTTTGAAACCAATGCCGTTGTCAGCGATGTTCAACGAAATGTTCTCGTCAATAGACAGCTCGATAACGATTGACGTCGCACTCGCATATTTGGCAGCGTTGTTCAACGCTTCTTGGCACAAACGGAATAGGGTGACTTTCAGCGTGTCGCCCAAAGACTCATAGTCTCCTTGCCAATCAAGCACAACGCGAGTGCCATGATTGTCGAACTCCATTTCACGGGTTAACTGGTGAACGGAGTCTTTCAAATCCAAATCATCGAGCATTTTCGGACGTAGCTTGCTCAGCAAATGTTTGGTGGTGTCATAAACATTGAGTGATAGGTTTTCGATCATGTCGGCACAGCGTGTGTTCATTTCGGCATTATCAACCCGCTTAATGATGCTCGCTTGGGTACGAATAGCTGTGATGTTCTGACCAATCTCATCGTGCAGCTCCCTTGCCACGTCACGACGTACCGACTCTTCCGCTTGAATGAGTTGTCGGGACAAAGTTTGGTTTCTCGACAATTCGCCACGCAGTTTTTGGTTAAGATCTTTTTGTTTCTGCACCGCTAAACCGAGCATGATGCCCGTTAAGGTTTGTGCCGAAAGGGACAACAGAAGGTCAGTGATTTCCAGATTCGAAACACCGCTTCGTGCAGCGATCAAGGCAATACTGTTTAACATGGTCGCAAGCAGTGCACCTTGCCAACCGTAACGCAGTGCCAAGACGATGATTGGGATCGCCATACAGAAAGGTGCAAATCGAGCCAGTTCATCAGGCAAGCTGGTTTGAACCAAAATGCTGGCAATCAACAGCACGCTATAAAGCAGAATATGACGAACTTTGAATTGAACTTCGTTGGCTAACAAGTTCGAGGTCAGCGGTGACCAAGGGCTTTGGAAGAGATAATTCCATAGCAAGTAACACATCGGCAGCACCAACAAACCGCCCGCAATGCTCGCTAACCATGCCATATAGGCAGATTGAACATGATAGCCAACCGCAAGTACGTTAATGCAAGACGTCACGAGCAACACGACCGCCATCACCGCTAAATGTTGGTTCTGATCGCCTTTGTAATAACGCTTAGCAAGGTAAACCACTGGAATACTCAACACGCTGGCCACCAACACCATCAACCATTGTGGCTGTTCAAGAAGTAGAGCGAGTGCAACGGTCAGCCCCCATTCGGCAAGGTAAATCGTTGCCCAATACTTTGTGCGCGTGTGCAGTGTTAACCCCAAACGCAACGCGAAGGGGAACAACAAGATCGCAAGCTCGGCATCGTTCACAAAGTAATAGGCGATCACCCACAGACAGAACCACGAGCATCCTGTCATGAATAAACCGCAAATGGAGGTGATGGTGTAGCTACGCATTAAAACGACTCTTGAGAGAACAGTTTGGCGAGCTCAACGTTGTTCTTTACGCCAAGCTTATCCATGGCGTTTGCACGGTGAACGTGAACGGTTTTATGGCTTAAGCCAAGCTCAGTGGCGATAGACTTCACATCCAAACCACGAGCCAGCAATTGGCAGACTTCGTTTTCACGACGTGTCAGTTGAGTCAGCGTCGCCGCTTTGTCACTCGGTGTTGCCAGCTTCAACGCAATATCCGGCGTTAAATAACAACCGCCCGATGCGCTAGTTCTTACAGCTTGAATCAACTCATCTGGGCTACAACGTTTACTTAGGTAACCTTTTGCGCCGAGTTTAAGTGACTTTTCAACCATTGCCGGAGAGTCATGCACGCTAAGCATGACACAAGCAATGCCAGAAGGGATTTCGGAGAGTAGGGTAAGCCCACTTTCGTCTGCCATCGAGATATCTAGGATAACTACATTTGGCTTGCACGCAGGTAATCCCACTCGAGCTTCTGCTACCGAGCTAAATTCACCTACAACATTCATGTCTGTTTCAAGGCTCAGCAATTGAGCAAATCCAGAACGAACAATGACATGGTCATCAACAAGCGCTACGTTAATCATCTTAAATACCAAACTTCAGCAATACACAAACGAAAATGAGCTCAATACCAATCGGGATAAATAAGTGTTTAGAAAATTGCGCAGAAAAAATCGCTTAGAGCGAGGCGGAGATTGCCGTTAGCTAGTTGCTCTAACTACAAAATCTCCAACAAAGCTATAAGTGATTTTAGCCAGCAAGAATGAACACCTATTTGTTTCGATTGGTATCTAAGCTCAATAAAAACCTACTATGATACTAAATTGACCAAGTTTATTTAATGATCTAACGCGCTTTGACTTGCAAAGCGCGCTGTTTGATTAAGCTTGGTTTTCTGCGAGTTCAAGCTTCTTCTTGTTTTGACGGATCTTTTTCTCTTCCGCGATAGCAACGAAAGCCAACAAAACAATACAAATCATTGCGGAGGTATCTAGGGCAGCAAACGTGCCTTTCCAACCCGTTAGACCAAAGATTGGCGTGCCGTCTGCAATCATACCCAGACCCAGTTTCGCGAAACTGTCACCAATTAGGTAAGCGAATGTGCCTTTTACGCCATCTGCAACACTGATTGCTTTTTTAGGAACAAAGCCAACCGCAGCAACACCGATAAGCAGTTGAGGACCAAACACGAGGAAGCCTAGAACAAATAGCGACGCTAGGTACATGAACTCGCTCGTTGCGTGTTGGTAGAACTCAAGTGATACGATGATCAAACCCAAAGAAACACAAGCCACTAGCGCACGGCGACCGTTCGCAAGGTCAGACAGGTAACCCCACATCAGAGTCCCCACAAGCGCACCCACTTCGAATAGGGTAAAGCCAGAGATTGCTGTTTCTTTTGATAGACCGAGTTCTTGGTAAGCGTAGACCGTTGACCATTGGTCGATGCCGATACGCACGATGTAAAGGAAGATGTTTGCAAAGCAAAGTAGCCAGATAACTTTGTTTTTCAGTACGTACTCAACAAAGATTTCTTTCTTGGTCATTTGATTTTCTTCAGCCGCTTCGTCTTCTTCGCTGACTGCTTCATCAAATAGCTCTTCAACTTTACCTAGACCATATGCTTCTGGAGAGTCGTTACCAAAGCGCATGCCAATGAAACCAACGATGATCGCAATAATAGAAGGGAACACGAACATGCCGATTACGTGACCGTCGAACAAGTAGTTTGCACCAAACAAAGCTACACCTGCGGCACCCGCACCACCTACGTTGTGAGACATGTTCCAAAGACCTAGATAAGAACCACGCTTGTTACGCGGCGTCCACTTAGTGATGGTCGAGTAACTAGAAGGACCACCAGTACTTTGGAAGAAACCACTCAGTGCATAGAATGCGACCATCATGAACAAGCTCGCGCTACCGCCACCCATGCTGAAGCTGAAACCAAGCATCGCCAGACCAGAAAGGATAAGCATAAAAGGGAGGAATTGCTTGGTGTTCTTACCATCGGCGTAGTAGGAGACTACGGTCTTACCTATGCCGTAAGTAATCGAGAAACCCAGACCAATCAAACCTAGATCTGTCATCGACAAACCGTAAGTTGAGATCATGTCATTTTGCGCGACGTTGAAGTTTTTACGGATCAGGTACATGGTCAAGTAGCCAATGAATACCACAAGGTAAGATTGGATAAATGGCTTAAACCACATTTTTCTACGTGCTTCGACAGGAAGGTCGAGGGTAGGCTTTCGGACTTGTTCAAGGAATCTTAACATCGTGAACTCTCTTGTATTAGTGTGATGCACTTGCGTGCTCGCTTTCTTTTAACTGTCGGCGATTGTAGAGAGTCCTCTTTTGAACCACATGAGAGGAGGGCTTAGATCGACTAGGAAAAATTCCTAGAAAACGATTGCTGATTAAGAAAGCGTGAAAATCATCACATTCTGTGCGGAATAGCCTTAATTCGAGCGATAAGCATCCAGTTACCTAGTTAGTTTCTTCCTTGGCGTAAAATGGTAAGGATTAAAAACTGCACAAAATAAAATCACCGTCTGATTTCTTCTCAAGGTAATAAGCCATGATACGAAAGGTGATTATATTAACGATGCTAATCTCTGGCAGTGCATCGGCAAATTTACATATTTGGAAAGAGAGAGAGTTCACCGCATATACCGATATGACGGAAGTTCAATTTCTTTTAAAGAATCAGTACAACAAAAAAGCGGATTATTATCTCAGAATCGATGATAAGACGTTCAACAGTAAAATAACACTCGATCCTCAACAAGAAGTGTCATTAAACGTTCGAGTCAAAACACCTGCGGGCCAAATAAGCAAAAAGAAAATTTGTACTCGAATGGTGAATAACACACTAAATAGCTACGAAGTGTGTTCTAACATCCGGTTAAAAAGGTATTAAAGCATGAGCACGATTGCTAGCAAGCGTGTTCTGTTTTGTGGCTTGCCTTTGTTACTGCTGAGTTTTGGTGTTATCGCAAATCCTATTCCCAGTGTTTCTAACCCATCGGGTACAGACAGAATCAGAACGTCTGAAGGCGCAACCTGTGAGCAAGCCGTCTCAACCGGTAAAACCTTTCAGGTCGGTACGTATGGCGCAACGGGTCAAGAAGACAGTGATAACTACTACAACAACTATTACCAGCAAAACCAAGATGAGGCGGGCGTATACGCGTCACTGACTTTTCAATTCGGTGGTGAGGAACGAGTCGATTGTACTCGTCTTTATGAATTCGAGTTGCGAGAGAGAAAACGGCAGGAAGAACTCGCTCAGGCAGAGCACGAGCTGAAGCTTCTGCAAATTCAAGCAGAAACACAAAGGCTCAAGAGAATGAAGCAAACTCAAACCACTTTTTCGGAGTAAACATGAAACTCAAGAAACGACCGGTCCGCATTGCATTGTTGGCAACACTCATTGCAGCGACTGGTGTACAGGCTCAAGCGCTTAAAGATAAGGACGAAGCTACGAGTGACGACGTCACGTTTAGTGCGACTATTCAAGAACAATGCGGCATTGATGTCACCATCGCGAACGCTGATCTTGCTTTTGGTGAGCAATATAACGATTCAAAAGCACAAGTTAAATTGATTAACAACGAAGACGACGGAAAAATTGAGCTGAGCCTTGAGCCATTAAAAGAGCATGAACTCGGTAACCACATTGATAAAGAAGATGTGTGGTTTAAATCCGGCGGTGTCCATGAAGCAAATATGAATGCTAAAGATTGGGAGGAAGGTATTGAATATTCCCGTTCTGACATCCGAAATAATAATCTCGTTGACTTGTCCGCTCGAATTAATGTCGATGAAAGCAATTTGGATGCTGACCAATATACACTGGTCACTAATTGGGTCATCGAATGTGATGATTAATAAATTAATGAAAGCCCTTTAATAGGGCTTGTTTTCTTATGAAGCAATTTCTAATTTCATTATTAGCAGTCGCGATATTAAGCGTGAGTTCGCTTTCTCGTGCGGCCCAAGTTCATTTTCATAAACATATCGATGAGTCTTGTGGCATTGAAGTGATTAAAGAGCGTGGCGAAATTCATTTCGGTCGAAGATTTGGCACTGATTCATTAACGCTCAAACTACTTGCGAATAACCGAGATAAGCGTCTCTATTTTCGTTTGTCCTATTTCAATATTGATATGGGCGCAGAGACCATCAGTCCGGAACGTATTCACTTTAAAGTGGAAACGCCGGAGAGTTTTGTCGGTAATCTTGACTTCTGGCGGCAAGGCATTGAGCTAAACCTTGAGCAATTAGATTCTAGTAAAGAAGTCCGAATCAGCGCCAGAGTTGATATGAACGAGTATCAAATGCCTGCAGGTGAGTTCTCTCTCAATATGGAATGGCACTTAGATTGCTATTAATGACAGCTCGGAAGTTTGTGCATAAACTAGAATAATCCTTGGTATTTTAAGATGATAGCTTGCATGCCCAATACAGATATTCCTTTGGTTCACTCGGAAGAAGTAAAGCTTTTTGCCACGATGTTAAATGAGCTTGATGGAGATATTCACTCATTACTTGAATCCGCCCGAATGCCACAGGATATCTTGTCTAACCAATCCCTTGACGCGTTCGTTCCTGAGAGCGCGCTAAAAGCCGTCTTCCAAACGTTGGGGGAACGTGCGTCACCAGAGACGTTTGCCTTGCTTACTTGGACGCTTTGTCACGACATCTATGTGCCTAGATTTGCGAATCAAATTACTCAAACTCACTCGCTAAAAGCAGCGCTAGAAGAGGTATCCCAACTGCTTAAACAAATCTCTGATAACGTAAGTATTTCTGTTCAATCGCGCGGCGGGAAATGGTGGCTAGTGAGAGAAAAACAGAACGCAGAAAGGGACTGGTTCCGTTACGCAGAAATGTTCTCCGCGATGTTCATGAATGAGTTGCTCAAAAAGCTAGTTGGTGCCCAATGGCGATTGGCAGAAGTCGGAATTCAAGATGTAGAAGCCGAACCTTTCAATCTGTTGCCGGGTATGAAGAGTGCGCAGTTCTTTACTGGTCGACCGGTTACTGCAATCTCAATTCCTAATGAATGGATTAACCAGTCGATTGCTTTCACACCATCTCAAACTGCGCCAAATACAAGTTTTCGTGGTGAGGATGATAAGTTCAGCGATGCCTTAGCAAGGGCGCTCACGCCTTATCTCTCGATGGGTAAGATCTCTATCCAGTTTGCTGGCGAGTTGATTGACATGAATGCTCGCACCATACAAAGGCGGCTAGCAAATGAGGATACGACGTATAGAGAAGTGATCGAAGGTTTGGTGCTGAAACAAACGCTAGAGCTTTTAGCGGACCGAGACCTGAGTATCACGCATATTGCGCTCAAAACAGGTTACTCCGATTCTGCTCATTTCACCCGTGCGTTTAAGCGAATGATGAATCTCACGCCTAAAGCGTACCGCCAATCCTTGTCATAATGAGTTACACATAAAACCTCTGAATAATCGGAGGTTTTCGTCTCAACTCACATTTCTATAACAATATCCGCATGTTGTCGTGTAAAGGCAATTAAACCACCTTGAAAGTCGTCATTATGACTTCTATGTTTTTAACGTAAGTCGTCTGTTTCATATGTATTTTTATCTGATCAGTTGTTTTTGGTGATCACTGAAATAGATGCCCTCATAACGCCGCTGTTTAAACAGGGAGGTTATAGGAAATGGACCCCAACTATCCAAAAACATAGGTGTAATAATGACAATTTCTAAGAAGAACCTTTCTTTAGTTGCGCTATCTTGTGCGTTCGCCCTCAATGCCAATGCAGCCTCAACGCTGTTTACCAACGTCGATGTTTTCAATGGCACGGATAAAAACCGACAAGCAAACCACAACGATTAATGGCGAAGGCTTAACCATGATCCCTGGCTTAATCGACATGCACTCACACATGTGTATTCAGGAAGGCATGTTGGTAGGTCGAGATGGTTACGACCAAATGGCGATGGGTGCACGTGCTCACGTTTCCATGATGCAGTACCTCGACCAAGGCTTTACGACGGCTCGTGACGCAGGCTGTAATATTCTTGGTATGGCAAAAGCCATCAACAATGGTTTGCTAGAAGGCCCAAGACTCTTCCCAGCAGGCGGTTTCTTGAGTCAAACAGGCGGCCACGCTGATACCGGCAGCTTCAATGATGTACCAGGACGCGTTGACGATCTCGAACGCCACGGCTTTGGCTATATCGTTGATGGTGAAACAGAGGCTCGTCGTGCTGCGCGTCAGAACCTTCGCTCGGGGGCAACTCAAATCAAGATCATGGCTGGCGGCGGCGTCGCAAGTGAGTTTGACCCAATCCATATGACGCAATTCTCCAAAGAAGAAATGGAAGCGATTGTGGGCGTAGCGGAAGACTATGGCACTATGTCATGGCCCACGCTTATCATGACCGTTCGGTTAATCGCGCCATTGATGCTGGCGTGAAAGTTATCGAACATAATTTCCTTATCTCTGAGGAAACTATCAAACGAATGAAAGAGAAGGGCGTAGCGCTCTCTGCTCAAGCAGTGATGTCTCTTGAAGCCTTTGCAGAACCAGAAAAGATCACCTTCTTCAGTCCCGATCAAAAAGCCAAAGCGACCAAAGTAAACGAAGGCGCGAAACAGATGTTTGAGTGGGCGCGTAAATACGACTTGTTGATTGTAACGGGCGGCGATATGTTTGGCCCGTCTTACAATACGCGCCAAGCAGACAACATGGTTTGGATGGAGAAAGTCGGATTTACCCCTTATCAAATCATGAAGATGGGCACATCGAACGCAGCAGAAGTGCTTAGTTGGTCGGGTGGTATGAATCCATATAAATACGGAAAGCTCGGAGTTGTAGAGCCGGGGGCTTATGCCGATGTGGTGCTGGTGGATGGAAATCCTTTGCAAGACATCACAGTTCTTAACGATTACCAAGATAAATTCAAAATAATTATGAAAGACGGCAAGATCCACAAGAACACCTTGTAGTAAACTCTTTCGACTATTTGGGGGCGAAGGCTGTCCCCAAATTTTTCTCTAAAAGACAAAGAACGATTCAAGGGAACGTATGAAGAAGTACCTATTAGCTGGCTTAGTTTTGCTGGCTTCATCAAATGTATCCGCCGACCAACTTAGTTGGCAGCAATTATTGCCAGTCAATGTTCCTCAAATTGAAGACCCATTTGTAAAACTTACCGATCAACAGCTTTTCGAACTTGGTTCTCTTGCAAGATACCGCGATTCTCAAAATCTTAATGAGCAACAGAAGCAAACCATGAAAGAGTTAGAGGACAGTTTAAAAGCTGACGACTTAGACATTGAATGGTTGTTCAAAAAGCGCAAAGAAATTACTGAACATCGTCGTATGTTGGCATCAATGCCAAACGCAACACTTACCGAAGATACTTATGAAATTCCAGGCTTTGTAACGCCAGTAGAATTTAACAATGACGTTGTCACAAAATTCTTCCTTGTTCCCACCATGGGCGCATGTATCCATACACCACCACCTCCAGCAAACCAGATTGTGTTGGTTGATTACCCGAAAGGTTTGAAACTGACTTCTCTTTACGAACCAATTTGGGTGAAAGGGGATCTGCACGTGAAAAAGACCAAAGCAGACGTTTCATACTCTGATGGTGCTGCGAACGTAGAAACTATCTACCAAATGGACGAGGTTTCTATCCGTCCTTACCAATAAGAGTCTATTATCGAAATGACATAAAGCAGTGAGCTGTCGCTTAATGGCAATTTTCAAAACTCTGAATCATTAAAATCTCTTTCTAGAAATCAATTTAATGAGAACCCAGACATGAAAGTAACTGTTCCCAAGCTTAGTTTTATCGCTCTTTCACTTGTAATGGCGTCATCGGTAAACGCGGCGAACTTTGGTAGCCCTGATACGGTAGACAATACTATTGCAGAAAATGCTCGAGAAAAACGCTCATGGCGTGAGTCATTAGCTGAAGAACACAATGTTACTTTCGGTCTGGATTATCAATTCCTTGGACTAACGGCCTCAACCCCTCAAAGTGGTGGTGAAGATACGGCAAGTGCTGGTGTTGCTCGCTTTTATGGTAGCTGGGATCTGATCGGTCTTGATTCTGGCAATACAGGCGGTCTGGTTTGGAAAGTCGAACATCGCCATGCTTACAACGATTTGTCACCAAAAGAGTTTAGCTTTATCGGAAATGGGCTTGGTTATGCAGGCATGATTGGTCCAGCATACAGCGATCAAGGAGCTCGTCTAACCAACCTATACTGGAAACAAAAACTGAATGATGGCAAAACTTCCTTCATGGTGGGTTTCCTAGATACGACTGACTACGTTGATGCCTATGCATTGGCAAGCCCTTGGACCGGATTTACTAACCTTGCATTCAGTACTGGTGGAGGCTCGATTGGTCTACCGGATGATGGGATTCTCGGCTTAGCCGTGGGACACATGCTGACTGATAACTTCTATATGGTTGCAGGCGTCGCAGATGGTAAAGGGCGTTCAGATGAGCCATTTGATGGCTTCGATACCTTATTCAACGATCATAAATTGTTTACCACGTTCGAGCTAGGTTGGACGGCGTCACAAGACCAAATCTATACCGATAATGTTCACCTAACGGCTTGGCATTTAGATGGCGACACGCAACATAACCTAACGAATAAAGACAGCGGACAGGGTATTAACTTTTCAGCAAGCTACTTTGCTACAGAGCAATTAATGCCATTTGTTCGTGGTGGCTTTTCGGAAGGTGATGTGGCGCTTTATGACCGCTCCCTAACGGTGGGGATTGGTTATTTTGGTTTAGGTAAGCCAACCAACAACCTCGGCTTCGCTGTTAACTGGAGCCATGTTAACGATAACCTAGAGCAAGCCTATGGTGTGGATGACTCTGAACAGTTCACTGCCGAGCTTTACTACAACATGCAGTTAAACGACTACATTCAAATTACCCCTGATATTCAATACATTAAAGACCCAGCATTTTCGAACAAAAGCAGCACTTGGGTATTAGGTCTTCGCGCGAGAATATTCATCTAGATGATTATGTTTATTTGCCTTACCAAGAATAACTGTATATAAATACAGTTATTCTTGTTTTGGGTTAATTTTGCTATTGCGAAGAGAAAGGGAAAGGCAATGAACATCGCGTTAAGAGACAAAATCATTCAGGTGTGTAAGAAGAAAATAGAGCAGAAAGGCGACAATGTTGGTGTGTCCTTTTATGCCTTTTTCGCCAATAAGAATGACAATCCTGAGTTATTGATGGAAGCGGCGACTTGGTGGATTCAAACTCATCAACTCGATCACTTCGAAAAAGCGACCAAGATTATTCAATTAGTCGAATCCGAGATGTAGAAAGGGGCACATTACGTGCCCCTTTTGTATTTTCAGCCCTAAACCTTAGATTTTTAGAATCAGCGATTAAGCTTGTGCGAACTTATAAGTACGGTAACCGCCAAGTAGGTTACGTGCTTTAAACCCTGAGTTGACCAGTTGACGATAAGCGACGTTACCGCGCAAACCGACCTGACAATAAATCACGATCTCTTTGTCTTTCGGCAGTTCATTCATACGTTGGCGAAGCTGGTCGACAGGAATATTGATCGCGCCTTTAATGAAGCCTACAGATTCCAATTCTCCCGGATTACGAACATCAAGCAGCACCTGGTTTTCTGACAGGTTGTCAATCTCATCAAAATGAATCGCTGTTGCGTCACCTTTAATGATGTTGTTCGCAACGAAAGCCGCTTGGTTAATCACATCTTTCGCTGAGCCATAAGGTGGCGCGTAAGTTAGCTCAAGGTGTTGCAGCTGTTCTACCGTCATGCCAGCACGCTGAGCAACTGCCATTACGTCAATACGTTTATCAACGCCGTCTTTACCTACTGCTTGCGCACCTAAAATCTTTCCGGTTAATGGATCAAACAGCATTTTGAACGACACAGTTTCTGCGCCAGGGTAGTAACTCGCGTGGCTAGCTGTGTGGACATACACTTTTTCATAAGCGATGTTTTCACGTTTTAGCTGCTTCTCGTTTTTACCAGTGGAAGCGACGGCCAAATCAAAGATCTTACAGATCGCCGTGCCTTGTGTTCCTTGATAAGTTTCTTGGCGGCCAAGCATGTTGTCTGCTGCCATACGACCTTGACGGTTTGCCGGACCTGCCAACGGAACAAGTGTTTGTTCGCCAGTGACAAAGTCTTTCTCTTCAACCGCATCACCAACGGCATAAATAGAAGGATCGCTGCTCTGCATATACTCGTTGGTGTAAATACCGCCTAGCGCACCAATTTGAAGACCGGCTTCTTGTGCAAGTTTTGTCTCAGGGCGAACGCCGATCGCCATGATTAGGATATCGGTATTAAGTTGGTCACCATTGTTTAGAGACAGTGTCAGCTTTCCTTGAAGGTGTTGGTGCGTGTCATCTTCACCCGCTTCGTTGTTAGCGACAGATTGGTTCGCAATATATTCAACAGAAGATAGAGCAACGCCTAAGCGCAGGTCGATGCCTTTCTCACGAATTTCTGCATGAGCAAAACCAGCCATTTCTCGGTCAACGGGCGTCATCACTTGATCCGCCATTTCAACCAATGTGGTTTTTACGCCAAGCTGGTGGAAGGCTTCCATCATTTCCAAACCGATAAAACCACCGCCAACGACCGTAGCATGTTCCACTTTGTTGGTTTCGATCGTTTTAATAATGCGGTCCATATCTGGAATATTGCGCAGCGAGTGCGTTAACGGGTTATCAATACCCGGAATAGGCGGCACTACTGGACCTGCACCAGGACTGAGTAGAAGAAAGTCGTAGCTCTCTTGGTATTCAGAGCCATCAAGCAGGTTGTTAACCGTAACCGTTTTGTCTTGGCGGTTAATAGAAACCACTTCGTTCATCACACGAACATCAACATTGAAACGCGCTAAGAAGCTCTCAGGCGTTTGAAGAAGCAGTTTGCTGCGTTCTTGAATATCGCCACCAATGTGGTACGGCAAGCCACAGTTTGCAAATGACACAAATGGACCGCGTTCAAACATAATGATTTCTGCGTCTTCACTAAGACGACGAGCGCGAGCTGCTGCAGATGCACCGCCAGCAACACCACCAATAATCACGATTTTGCTCATGGATTTCTCCTACTGAATGATCGAAAACGCCTACACCTTACTTAAATAAATTAGCTGTGTCTAATGTTAATTTGACTACATTAGCATTGACTTAATAATATTAATTAGTAATATCTAATAAAACTTAACGTATTGATGAAGGGACATAAGAATGGGCGACAGTATGCTACAAAGCGCGACCGAGGCGAGTGAGCTACTTAAAATTATGGCTCATCCAGAGCGCTTAATCGTGATGTGCAAGCTGATTGAAGGCGAAAAAGGAGTCGGTGAACTGTTTGAAGGCTCAACATTAAGCCAATCAGCCTTTTCACAACACCTCACTGTATTGAGAAAACACGACATCATCAAAGCTCGAAAGGTTTCTCAGCAGGTATTTTATTCGATTTCTGATGGGAGAGTCGCTCCGCTGATCGAAGCGTTTAACCAAGTTTTCTGTAAGCAATAATTCAGACTTTATATTGGTGGTTGTTATGTTTGAAGTTCCTTGGATGTCGCTTTTAGGCGGCGTCATGGTTGGCGCATCAGCGGTAATATTGATGCTATTCACAGGTAAGACAGCGGGAATCAGCGGGATCTTAAATGGCGCGATTGAGAATGCAGGCCACGTTTGGCGAATTGTCTTCTTAATTGCGATGGCATTGGGCGGTGTGTTTGCTGTTTATGCCCTTGGCGGGCATGTACCAACTGAGTACAGCAGCTCTCTTATCTTAGTTGTCGCTGCAGGTTTACTTGTTGGGGTCGGTACCCGTATCGGTAATGGTTGTACGAGTGGACATGGCATTTGTGGAATGGGGCGCTTCTCTGTCCGTTCTGTTGTCGCGACGTGTACTTTTATGGCAACAGCCATGTTAACCGTCTTGCTAGTCTCGTAAGGAATAGTGTCGTAATGAAAACCCACGTAATGAAAAGTATTAAGCAAATTTCCATCGTTGCATTTTCTGGTGTGCTTTTTGGTATTGGTATGGTGATTTCCGGTATGGCTGATCCGGCCAAAGTTATCGGCTTTCTCGATATTACCGGTTCATGGGACCCAAGCTTAGCCTTCGTTATGGGCGGAGCACTTGCGGTGTTCGTTCCTGCTTACCTTTTATTAATAAAGCCAAGAAGCGAATCTGTTTTTGGTGATGAGATTTTATGTCCAACTTCTAAAACGATAGACAAAAAGCTAGTTGGTGGTGCAGCTCTGTTTGGTATTGGGTGGGGCTTACTGGGTGTGTGTCCTGGCCCTGCGGTTGCCAGCCTTTTTACTGGCAACATACAAGTTCTGCTCTTTATAGCGGCAATGTTGGTTGGGTCATTCACCGCTAAAAGAGTGGTTCGTCATTAAAAAGAGAGCGTCGTAGACACCGGGCAATGGTCACTCAGTTTGTAGTCGAGTACATCTTGTGTTTTGAAAACGGTTTGAACACCAGACGACGCCTTTAAATCACCACTCACAATAATGTGGTCTATCACCGAGCGGAATTGGTGGGTTTTATTCGGATTACGATTAGAACGCACCTTACATTCCGCTTTGGTATTTTTGGTCACTAACTTAGCATCGGTATTGTCCGATAGCACGTCCCATAACCAATCTCCTCGATAACCCAAATTGTGGTTAAAGTCGCCAAGCACCATATAGTGTTGTTTGTTGTCCTCGCGCGCTATTATCCACTTTGCTAGTGCCTGTCCTTGTTGTTTCACTATCTTACAATCGCGGTTATTGCGATACGCACCACTACAACCCGATTTTAGATGTACAGAGAGTAGGTGAGTTTCGTTGTCTTGGTTAGGATTCAAAACAAGGTAGCTGGCGAAGCGGAGCTTGCTGTTGCCTCGTGTGATAGAAAAGTCAGGCTTGTCCAATACGTTTACGCCATTGCGTACCGCGAAACCTGTGTACTGGTTGGTATCGTTGAACTGAAGATGTCGATTAGAAGTGCTCGCACGATCAGACAAATAAATAGTGAAGTCATTACCAACCGTTTTTTGGATTGCAGCTGCACTTTCGACTTCTTGAAAAGCGAGAATATCAACTTGTGTGTTATCCACATAGTGGGCCAGTTTTTCAAAATCTTGTGGTGTTCTCGAAACTTTACCACCACTTATAGATAACCATTCTATATTCCAGCTGGTTAAGTTGACGGAATTTTGAGCAAATGAAAAAGAACTAAAAAGTAATATCGTCGTAACAAAAAGTGATCGCATTTTGGTCTATCGCACTCCTATCTTTTAGCGCATTCCTTTCCATCCTTTATCCTATAAGACCTCTAAAAAAAGCAAGTGGATTTCGCTCCAATTTTGCAATTTTCACAGTTTTCTTCGCAACTGAGATCAACGCCAATAAGATCGATTTGTTCTTGTTCGCTACCCATTTTTTATTGATCAAAATCAATGTTTTCAATTGGTGCTTCTCGTTAAATACGCCACAATATATTGTGTCATCAGAATAAGAAATAACCCCATATAGTGTATTTGTGGATAAGTCTGTGAGTATTTTGGGGTAAGGAGAAAAAGTGAAACCAATCGTAATCAAGCGTGACGGCTCAAGAGCTCCGTTCAACAGGGATCGTATTCAAGCAGCAGTAGAAGCTGCAGCGGAAAACAAAGACAAAGATGTCGCCATTTATGCACTAAATGTTGCTCTGGCAGTTGAGTTACAGCTTCAGGATCACGATGAAGTTCACATTCATGAGATTCAAGACTTAGTCGAAAATGAACTCATGCAAGGTCCTTACAAAGCCCTAGCTCGTTCTTACATTGAATACCGCCACGATCGCGACATCGCTCGTGAGAAGCAAAGTGCACTAACTCGCGAAATCGAAGGTCTAATTGAAGAAAGCAACCTAGATCTAATCAACGAGAACGCGAACAAAGACGGTAAAGTGATTCCGACTCAACGTGACTTGTTGGCTGGTATCGTAGCGAAACACTACGCGAAGACACACATCCTTCCACGCGATGTGGTTCAAGCGCACGAAGTGGGTGACATTCACTACCACGATTTGGATTACGCACCGTTCTTCCCAATGTTTAACTGTATGCTTATCGATCTTAAAGGCATGCTAACGCACGGCTTTAAAATGGGTAACGCTGAGATTGATACGCCTAAATCAATTTCGACTGCAACTGCAGTAACGGCACAGATCATTGCTCAAGTAGCGAGCCACATTTACGGCGGCACAACCATCAACCGTATTGATGAAGTTCTAGAGCCGTACGTAATGACAAGCTACGAGAAACACCTAGAGATCGCAAAAGAGTGGAACATTGCTGAGCCAGAAGAGTTCGCAAAATCACGCACTGAGAAAGAGTGTTACGACGCGTTCCAATCTCTAGAATACGAAGTAAACACGCTACACACGGCGAACGGGCAAACCCCATTCGTTACGTTCGGTTTTGGTCTTGGTACAAGTTGGGCGTCACGCCTGATCCAGAAGTCTATTCTGAAGAACCGTATTGCAGGTCTAGGTAAGAACCGTAAAACAGCGGTATTCCCTAAACTGGTATTCGGCATCAAAGATGGCTTGAACCACAAATCAGAAGATCCAAACTACGACATCAAGCAACTTGCGCTTGAGTGTGCGTCCAAGCGTATGTACCCAGACATCCTTAACTACGACAAAGTAGTAGAAGTAACGGGTTCATTCAAAACGCCAATGGGTTGTCGTAGCTTCCTTGGTACTTACGAAGAAAACGGCGAGCTGATTCACGAAGGTCGTAACAACCTTGGCGTAGTAAGTTTGAACCTTCCTCGTATCGCTATCCGTGCAAACGGCAGTGAAGAGAAGTTCTACGAGCTTCTAAACGATCGCCTACGTCTTGCTCGTAAAGCGCTAGAAACACGTATTTCTCGTCTAGAAAACGTGAAAGCACGTGTTGCTCCGATCCTTTACATGGAAGGCGCATGTGGTGTTCGTCTGAAAGCGGACGACTCAATCGCAGATATCTTCAAGAACGGTCGTGCGTCGATTTCTCTTGGTTACATCGGTGTACACGAGACAATCAACGCGCTATTCGGTACAGAAGCGCACGTTTACGACGATGCTGTTCTACGTGAAAAAGCAGTAGCTATCATTAAGCACTTGAAAGACACAGTAAACGGCTGGGCAGAAGATACCGGTTACGGTTTCAGCCTCTACGCAACGCCAAGTGAAAACCTATGTAGCCGTTTCTGCCGTATCGATGCGAAAGAGTTTGGCGTAATCAAAGGTGTAACAGACAAGGGTTACTACACTAACAGCTTCCACCTAGATGTTGAGAAAACAGTAAACCCATACGACAAGATCGACTTTGAGATGCCTTACCCAGAAATCTCAAGCGGCGGCTTTATCTGTTACGGCGAGTTCCCGAACATGCAACGTAATGTTGAAGCACTAGAAAACGTATGGGATTACAGTTACACCCGCGTACCTTACTACGGTACAAACACACCAATTGATGAGTGTTACGAGTGTGGCTACAACGGTGAGTTTGACTGTACAAGTAAAGGCTTCACTTGCCCAAGCTGTGGCAACCATGACTCAACCAAAGTGTCAGTAACACGTCGTGTTTGTGGCTACTTAGGCAGCCCAGATGCACGTCCGTTTAACTTCGGTAAGCAAGAAGAAGTGAAGCGTCGAGTTAAGCACCTATAAGGTTCACTTAAGCTCAAACCCAATAATGAAAATCAACCTGTCGTGGGTTGATTTTCTTTTCTAGCCAGCAAAACAAGGCACGATTATGAACTACCACCAATATTATCCAATTGACGTTGTTAACGGACCAGGTACACGCTGCACGCTATTTGTGTCGGGCTGTGTACACCAGTGCCGCGGCTGTTATAACCAGTCGACGCAACGCTTGGATTCTGGTGTGTTTTTCACGCAAGAAGCGGAAGACAAAATCATTGCAGACCTAAACGACACGCGCATCAAACGCCGTGGTTTATCTCTGTCTGGTGGTGATCCTTTGCATCCAGCGAACGTGCCGCACATTCTTAAGCTTGTAAAACGCGTAAGAGAAGAGTGCCCAGGCAAAGATATTTGGGTTTGGACAGGTTACACGCTTGAAGAACTAGACGATGCACAGCGCGAAGTGACTCAGTACATCGACACATTAATCGATGGCAAATACGAGCAAGATAAACGAGACCTCAATCTAGAATGGCGAGGCAGCTCGAATCAAATTATCCATCGATTCACTGAGCTTTAAGCGTTGAAACACAAGAAAGCTAAATATGAAAAGGGCACATTCGTATAGTTCGGATGTGCCCTTTTGGTGTGAGTTCTTTTAAAGCTTTGCTCGATAGATGAGTCGCGCTGTTGTGATCTTACTATAGCACAACACTTCAGTTACACTGTCACAGTGTAATCATCATCAACCATGTTATTAATCCATCGCTTAGACTGAATTCGGTGAGTTGTTAGAATGCCTTTTACCAATTCTTCGACCAGTAGAGACATCAGCACCCAATGAAGTGGTAAACCTAACACCATTCCAGTGTAGTAGGTAAGCGGAATACCAATCGCCCATTGACCAAACGTGTCGATGAAAATGCTATAGCGAATATCAGCGCCACTCTTTAATACGCCCCCAATACCAACCATGTTAAACACACGCAGTATCATGCCTAGCGCAAGTACTAAACATACATTCAGCGCCATTTGTGTGTCTGTGAGCGGGCTCATTTCCAGTAAATTCAATATTAAAGGCGAGCTAACCCACACAGCAAAAAACAACACAGTTGCGAGCACGGCGCTGGTTAAGACATACCACCAAGCGGTCTTCTCAACACGGTCATATTGCTGAGCGCCAATGTCATTCCCAAGCAACACAGACGCGGCAACAGCGAATCCCATAAAGGTTGAAATCAATACGCCTTCAATCGGCGATAGGAAAGAGATAATCGCCAGTTCGGTTACGCCTAATTGACCGTAAATGATGCTGTAGATAATCAGGCCGCCGGTCCACAACGCATCGTGGATCAGCATTGGCATAGAGACTTTGAAATATTTGTTCCGATACTTCTTTATTGTACCTTCACGCCAATCTGAACGGGTAGGGAGCAGATACGCGTATCGACGACAGAAGAAATAAACCAGAATCGCCGTTTGAAAGAATCGAGAAATCAAAGTCCCCACAGCCGCGCCAAACACGCCCCATTGTGGAAAACCAAGTAAACCAAAGATCAAAACTGCATTGAGGAAGATGTTTACAACAATGGCAGCAATACTGACGTAAGTCGGCATCTTAGCTTCACCGACTGATCTCAACACCGATTCAATGGGAACAACGACAGCTGTGCCAATCAAACTCAATCCAGTTACCACCAAGTATTCCCTCGCGTACCCAACATACTCGGGGTCGTCCGCCATAAAAGAGACAATCTCTTTGTCGTAAACCACATACAACAAGATAAACGGCAAGGTCACGACCAACGAAATAAACCAAGATTGAGCGAGTGTTCGTCTTATTCCCGCAAGGTTCCCCGAACCATAATATTGAGAGGCTAAAACCGTTACAACCCCACACAAACCAAACACCACAGCAAGGTTAAAGAAAAAGATTCGGTTACCGACACCCACCGCAGCGGTAGCGGACTCACCAAGTTGACTAACCATGAAGATATCCACGGCTCCGAGCAACGAAAACAGCATAGATTGGAGCGAGACAGGAACGCCAATCGCAACCAGTTTTTTCCAAAATGCTTTGTCTATGTATTGACGTGTTAAGAGCATCGCATTTCTCCTCTAAGAATAATGCGAGTAGTTTATCCACATGATTTAGCGGTGTATTTTTCAAAGACATCCAATAGTTTTGCGAAACTATCCAGTCTCTGTGGGAGTTACTCTAACTCCGAGACGAAAGTACCTTAGTGAGTCGATGAATCATGGAAGAAAAACAAGAACGCTACACCATTTCAGATAAAACCTATCAAGAATTCATCGATCATACCCGTGTACTTGCGCTTGAAGAACGCGGTATTGTCCAATGTGGAATCGCTACTTGCCGAGATTTTTTTTCCGTTTATCGCAAAAACCAAAAAAAGCACATGTTGTTATACACCGTCCGTGGAAGAGGTTGGCTAGAGAGCGGGGCATGTCGATATGAGTTAGAACCGGGGTCATTAGTAATTGTTCCAGCTGGAACGGAAAATGGATTTGGGATGGAAGATGAAACATGGCAAATCGCTTGGGTTTTCCTTTCACAAGATAAAGAATGGCCAATGGTTAATGAAGAGATCGAATACCAACTGACCCCTGCTCCAGAAGTGCTGTATTCCTGCATTCAAACGCTACTGCGCAGTATCAACTTGCCTATTGACTACGGAGGTGAGGTAGGAGCTCACAGTGTTGCTCAATTAGAGCTTATGCTAAATATGCCACACTCAGATTCCCTTTCGCGTAATCAATTAAAACTACGACGTGTGTTCGATCTAGTGCAACGGCAACTTCATAAAGATTGGACAGTTGAACAACTCGCAGCGTTATATCCTTGTTCTGAGCCGCACCTTCATCGTTTAACTCAGCAACAATTTGGAAGAAGTCCGATAGCACATCTCACACGCATGCGGATGGAATATGCAGCTCGATTGTTGCGTTCGACAGAATGGTCAATTCAACACATTGGTGAAATCGTGGGGTATCCTACTAGTGCGAACTTCAGTACCCGTTTTAAAGCCTGGTCGAGCATGACCCCACGTGAATTTAGAAAGAATGGTAAACTTGACTCAAACTCGGATGAGTGAATCGTTCTTTTTATAACCGATTGAGATCATAAAACGCGTTCGTTCCCAGTATTTTGTCCTCTAATTGATGAAATCCGTTAAAAATCCTTTCGCCATTTTTAACGAAAGTGTTACCGTGAGGTTCGATACTTGAATTTCAAAGGGTTATGACTTTCATGCTTTCTAATCTACCAACTCCTGTATTAGATCCTATTTTATCTCTTTCCGTCGCATACCGCGGCGATGAACGCCCTAACAAGGTTGACCTTGGTATTGGCGTATACAAAAACAGCGCTGGCGAAACACCAATCATGAAAGCCATTCAAATGGCACAAGAAGTGGTCGTTGAGAACCAAAAGACTAAGTCTTATGTTGGTCTTGCAGGCTGTGAAGAATTCAACCAAAGTATGATCGACCTCCTTCTAACGGGAACATCAGCCACAGATCGCGTTGCTGCTATTCAAACGCCTGGGGCAAGTGGTGCATTGCGTATGCTGGGTGACCTAATGAAGGTCGCACAACCAGATACGACGGTTTGGATTTCAAACCCTAGCTACGTAAATCACAAACCAGTGATGGAAGCGGCTGGGCTGAAAGTTAAGTTCTACCATTACTTCTCTCCAGAAACCAAGCAAGTCGATACAGCAAAAATGCTCGAAGACCTTTCTAAAGCTGGTCCTTCTGATGTAGTACTTCTGCATGGTTGTTGCCACAACCCAACGGGTGCAGATATTGATTTTTCAGCGTGGCAGACAATCACTGAGCTTTCTCAAAAAAATGGTTTTACGCCATTCGTAGATATTGCTTACCAAGGTTTTGGTGACGGCTTAGAAGAAGATGCAAAAGGTCTTCGCTTTATGGCTGACAACGTTGAAGAAATGCTGATCACGACTTCTTGTTCTAAAAACTTTGGTTTGTACCGTGAACGTACCGGTGCAGCGATTGTGATCGGCAAGAATGCAAAAGATGTGGCGAATGCGAAAGGTAAACTGCTTACGCTAGCACGTTCAACATACACTATGCCGCCAGATCACGGCGCAGCATTAGTAAAAACCATTCTCCAAGATGCAAGCCTCACTTCCGTTTGGAAACAAGAATTGAACGAAATGCAGCAGCGCTTGTTGAATCTTCGTCAAACTTTGTGTAACGAATTGAGAAACAACCATAATACAGATCAATTTGATTTCATTGAGAGTCACAAAGGCATGTTTACTGTGCTAGGCTTTAGTGAAAACCAAATGGCGCAACTGCGTGAAGATTATGGCATTTATGGTGTCGGTGATGGTCGTATCAACATCGCTGGTTTAACCGAAACTCATATTCCTTACGTTGCTGACGCGATCCAAAAAATATCTCAACGTTAATTGGGAGAGTTAATGAAGAACTGGAAACTGATTCTGCCGCTAATGATGAGCGGCGGTCTTATTGCTTGTACGTCGACACCGACGACCACTGAGCCTGTTGAGCCAGAAAAACCAGTCGTGGAGCAGCCGGTAGAAAAACCGGATGTAAAACCGGATGTAAAACCGGATGTAAAACCAGAAGTAGACCCAAAACCCGAGGTGAAGCCGGAACAAAAACCGGAAACTAAGCCTGAGAAGAAACCCGATCCTAAACCGGCAAAACCACCGCAGGCAAAGAAAACACCTGATGGCATGTTGATCCTTGGTTCGGAAGAGTGGGTTTATGTACCAGACATTGACCAAACATTTAAAGGTCGCGTCGATACCGGTGCAACCACATCATCAATCAGCGCGACAGAAATAGTGCCGTTTGAACGAGATGGTAAAGACTGGGTTAAGTTCAAAATCGACATTAATGGTAAAGCGAGCAAAGAGTTCAAGTTACCTGTTGAACGTTGGGCAAAAGTTCGTCAATCCTCTTCAGAAGAAGTAGATAAGCGCGCTGTTGTTGTGGCTTACATTCAAGTTGGTGACCTAAAAGAGAAAACGGAATTCACACTGGCTGAGCGAGGCCACATGAATTTCCCAATCCTACTTGGTCGAAGCTTCTTCCGCGACGTTGCTGTTGTAGACGTATCTAAGAAGTATGTTCAAAACAAGCCAAGCGGCAAGTAAATCTCTGCTTCACGTAGCAAGCAAAAAAAGCCTCTCATTCGAGAGGCTTTTTTACATAATATCAATGCGTTATTGAACTTTAATATCGAACAACTTAGTAAGCAAAGCGTGCTGATAAAACAAGCTGCTGGCCGTAAGTACCGTTATTTTTTAAATCCGCACCCAACGACAGTTGTTGCGTAGAGTGAAAACGTGCACCTAGGTTATAGATAGTCTTAGAGTCATCGTTGTCAATCAGTTGGCCAATACGACCATGTAGTTCAATGTTCTGCATAAACCAGACTCGAGTGCCGATGTTTACTTCTGTTTTCCACTCATCACCGTCGCCATTGTCTTGTTTGATGTTGTGAACCAACATTTGACCATAAATATCAGCAAATTGGCCTGCAGGACCATTGAAGCCAATACCGCCTGCAACATCCCAATCACCACTGAATTCACTATCAGCACGTCCAATAAAATGCGTATTTTCAGTAAAGTAGGTTGTGACTTCCCCACCAAACGTACCTGGGCTGGTACCCATGCGGAATTCCATTGTGTTGTAGTTGAAATTGTTTGCGTGAGCAGAAAGTGGCAAAACAGCGCACAAACCAAAGGCAGCAACCTTTAGAGCTTTACCTAGCATGGGTGTCTCCGGGCAAGAAAAATAATACGAACGAAAAAAAGGTCTGCAAAATGCAGACCAAGATTTACAAAGTATCATTTTAGGCTTTTTCCGTCACCTAATGCACTAGGACAAAGTGCGTATGATTTTTCAGTTCAATGTTGTGCTGCCCAATTGAGCGGCGAAAAGGCAAGATTACATAACAACGAGGTGTTCTACTTCAATCTCTGGCTTGCTGCCGCCTTCAAACTCACCAAATAGACGAACTTTTGTAGTCTGGTCAATTGGTGTCGCTAGACGGATGTCGTCGTCCAACTCAACCATGATCTCGCCAGAACCATCGCTAAAGATAAACTGGTCTGAACGTGTTTGACGAAGTAGGTTGCCTTCTACGACCACGTCTTTCTCAGTGAACATGCTTGAGTCTTTAATCAATGCATCGACTTTTTCAACCGTTACAGGACCATTAAATTGAATGCTTGATTGACCGTGGTTGTGGTCTTTAGCCATTGCAACAGTAGGAGCGATAGCAAGTGCAGCGATAGTAGCGATAACAGTGTTTTTCATAATTTGGTTTCTCTATTAAAGTGTTCGTTTTGATGGTGCTATTAAAACAAACCTTATTTGAACCATTACTGATTCGAACATTCATATTCGATTCATTTTCTTGAGTCCTATGCTGAGATAACGTTATGATTGTTCACCTTCTTTTTTCTCTTATTAAACGTTCATGAAATCACCAATCCCTTCATTAATGGTTCAAGGCACAACTTCAGATGCCGGAAAAAGCGTCCTTGTGGCAGGTTTATGCCGTGTATTAGCTCGTAGAGGGATAAAAGTTGCCCCGTTCAAGCCGCAGAACATGGCTTTAAACAGTGCAGTAACGAAAGATGGAGGTGAAATTGGACGTGCTCAAGCCGTTCAAGCGCAAGCCTGCAACGTCGAGCCTACGGTTCATATGAACCCTGTGTTGATTAAGCCAAACAGCGATACGGGCGCTCAAATTATCTTACAAGGTAAAGCACTGTCCAATATGAACGCTGTCGGCTTTCACGATTACAAAAAAGTCGCAATGGGCACGGTATTAGACTCTTTCTCTAAACTGACCGAAGAATTCGAATCCGTGATGATTGAAGGCGCTGGCAGTCCAGCAGAAATCAACTTAAGAGAAAATGATATAGCCAACATGGGATTTGCCGAGGAAGCAGACGTTCCCGTCATTATTATTGCAGATATCGACCGCGGTGGCGTGTTTGCCCATCTTTACGGGACACTAGCGTTGCTATCCGAATCTGAACAAGCGCGCGTTAAAGGTTTCGTAATTAATCGCTTCCGTGGCGACATCAGCTTGCTTGAATCTGGTCTTGATTGGCTAGAAGAGAGAACGGGCAAGCCTGTGCTCGGTGTATTGCCGTATCTTCACGGATTAAACCTCGAAGCAGAAGATGCCATTACGGCGCAGCAAGAACTGTCTTCACAAGTGAAACTCAATGTTGTGGTACCAGTTTTAACGCGCATTAGTAACCATACTGATTTTGATGTTTTGCGCCTAAATCCAGACATTAACCTTCGCTACGTTGGCAAAGGTGAGAAGATCGATAAAGCCGATCTCGTTATCTTGCCGGGTACTAAATCAGTCCGAGACGATTTGGATTATCTACGTAGCCAAGGGTGGGACAAAGACATTCAACGCCACATTCGCTTGGGCGGCAAAGTCATTGGCATCTGTGGCGGCTACCAGTTACTTGGCAACTTAATTGATGACCCAAATGGCGTAGAGGGCCGGCCTGGTCGTAGTGAAGGCCTTGGTTTGTTAGACATCACCACAACTCTAACCGATAGCAAACAACTTACAAACACACGAGCAGAGCTTTCTCTTAACGGCAAAAAAGCTAATGTGAAAGGTTATGAAATCCATGTGGGAAGAAGTGAAGTGCAGGGCGCTCAACCTATCAAGTTAAATTCTGGCGAAGCAGAAGGCGCGCTTAGTGAATGTGGCCAAATCATGGGAACCTACCTACACGGCTTCTTCGATGAGGCAGATGTCTTGAGCCTTGTTTCAGAATGGGTAAACGGCACTCAAATCAAACAACAAGACTTTGAACAGCTCAAAGAACAGGGCATTAATCGAATTGCAGATGCGATAGAACAACATATGAATCTTGACTTTCTGTTCAAATAAAACCAGTTTTTAACTGTCTGAAGCATAAATAAAAGTGGAGATTGCTTTCCACTCATTCATCTTCTGCCTGTCTAACACCGGAGTGTTTTTATGAAAGCATGGAAAATTCATGCTTGCCTAGTGGCAATATTGAGCGTTTCATCAGCAGCAAACGCGGCAACTGACTTAAAAATTTATGCAGCGTCGTCAATGACTAATGCAATTGATGATATTGCTCAAAAATTCGAGCAAAAATACGATGTATCAGTCACACCTGTATACGGTGGTTCATCATCCATTGCTCGCCAAATTCTAAATGGCGCACCGGCCGATGTGTTTATCTCTGCAAACACTAAATGGATGAATTACCTACTAAAATCAAAAGCCGTAAAGAGTGACAATGTCACTAATTTAGTGCAAAATTCCCTCGTTGTCATTGCGCCGCAAGATAGCAGTATTGCAACATTTGATTTCTCTGATGCTGATGCTTGGAATAAGGCACTGGACGGCAACCGCCTTGCTCTAGGCAATCCAGTGTCCGTTCCTGCCGGAATGTATGCAAGAGAGTCTTTAACTAACCTTGGCGTGTGGAAAGTACTAGAACGTCAAATTGCTCCAGCAAAGAACGTTCGTCTTGCACTTGCGCTAGTAGAGCGAGCGGAAGCCCCGTTGGGAGTGGTCTACAAAACGGATGCACAATTGACAACTAAGGTGAAAATAGTTGGAGAATTTGCAAGCGATACCCACGCAGACATCGTTTACCCAGCCGCGATTGTGAAAGACTCAATACAATCAAAACAATTCTTCCAGTACTTGAAGTCGGATGAAGCAAAACAAGTCTTTGCCCATTACGGTTTTCAATAAAAGGGATCAGAGTGTCAGAACTTGAATACCAAGCCTTAATGCTAAGCCTAAAAGTCGGCACCTATGCCGTCGTTTGGTTGATTCCAATAGGCGTTGCTCTCGCTTGGTTACTGTCTAGAAAAGAGTTTATCGGTAAGTCCATATTAGATAGCTTGATTCATCTTCCACTCGTATTACCTCCTGTGGTTATTGGTTATTTGCTACTGCTATCTCTCGGTCGTCAAGGATACTTGGGTGGGTGGCTATATGAACACTTTGGTTTAATATTCAGTTTCAACTGGAAGGGGGCCGTCATCGCCTGTATCGTCGTGGCCTTACCATTAATGGTCCGTTCGGTCCGATTGAGTTTAGATACGGTTGACCCCAAATTAGAACACGCAGCGTCAACCCTCGGAGCGTCGCCGTTAAAAGTCTTTGTCACAATTACGCTTCCGTTAACTATTCCTGGAATCATCACTGGTACCATGCTCTCGTTTGCACGCAGTTTAGGAGAGTTCGGTGCCACTATCAGCTTCGTTTCGAACATACCAGGGGAAACGCAAACTATCCCACTAGCCATGTACAACTTTATAGAAACGCCTGGTGCTGAGATGGAGGCAGCGCGCTTGTGCATCATTTCTATTGCCTTAGCTCTGTCGACGTTAATGATCTCAGAATGGTTAAATCGTAAAGCCGCAGCGCGTCTGGGGGCCAAGCGATGAGTATAGAAATTCAATTTAAACAATCACTTGGTGAAACCAACTTTGACATTAATCTGTCATTACCGCGTAACGGAATAAGTGCGCTATTTGGTCGCTCCGGCGCCGGAAAGACGACTCTAATTAACGTTATTAGTGGATTAGTTACACCACAGCAAGGCAAAGTGGCGATTGGCGAGCACATCCTTTTCGATAGTGATGCGGGTATTAATCTACCGACGCATAAGCGCAAAATTGGTTATGTATTTCAAGATTCTCGCTTGTTTCCGCATTATTCAGTAAAAGGAAACTTGCTCTATGGTGTTGTAGAAAAAGATGAAGAGTATTTCGATAAGGTCACAGAATTACTTGCTATTAAACCACTGTTAAAACGCTTCCCAGTTTCTTTGTCGGGCGGTGAAAAGCAACGTGTAGCCATTGCGCGAGCACTACTTTCTAAGCCTAATCTGCTTTTGATGGATGAACCTTTGGCTTCCTTAGATATGCCACGTAAGCGAGAAGTCATGCCATTTTTAGAAGAGTTGTCTGAGCAGGTCAACATTCCGATCGTGTACGTTACGCATAGCTTGCAAGAAATCCTACGCTTGGCCCAACACCTTTCGATTCTCGACAAGGGACGAATCATGACGTCAGGTAAGCTTGAAGAAGTGTGGGCGTCTCATGCGATGCGTCCATGGCAGTCATTTTCCGATCACAGTAGCTTGTTTGAGGGCAAAATTGCGACCCATCATGACAAATACGCGTTAACGTGCGTAAAGCTCGCACCAAAGGCTTGTTTGTGGGTTCAAAAGGTCGATGGTGAGCCAGATACGTCAATTCGCCTGCAAGTGCGTGCCAATGATGTCTCTATAGCTTTGGAAAAACCAGTTGCGACGTCTATTCGTAATGTACTGTCAGCGACCGTTGCATCCATTGAAGAATTCAATGCTGGCGAAGACAAACAAAGTATTACGGTATCGCTGAAGTTAGATACTGACTGCCACTTATGGGCGACCATTACGCCTTGGGCGTTGGATGATTTGAATTTAAAAGTCGGTGACATGGTGTACGCACAAGTAAAAGGGGTCAGTGTAACGCAGAGAGATATCTCGTTGGCGCATCACTAGCGCGTAACCAGATTATACAAAATAAAAAAGGCCGCAATTGCGGCCTTTAACTTAACTGAAGTAAATGGGGAGAATTACTTCACAAATACTTCTTTAAATTCACGCTTAAGAAGAGGATCGCGACGCGCTTTCTTAAGTTGCTTAACCATGTCTTTCACGCAGTTGTGAAGAACATTGTCAAGAAGTTGAGAACGGTAGTCTTCTTTGTCTTCATCTGTCATGTTTTCAGGCAGATTAAGCGTTGGGAATTCTTCCATTACGTTTAGACCAGCGAATGCTTGGCCAACCGTTACTAGAGCGTGGAATTGCTCAAAGTTGTCCAGAATGTTTTGTGCACTTGCAGGCATTTCGTCCCAAGACGCACGAACAGCTTCTTCAGACACTTCATGGATAGAGGTAACCATCTCGAACATTTGCTCTGGAACTTCGTCAAATTCGATAACTTTACGTAGTTCAGGAGAAATAGTTTCTAGATCGATTTTTTTGCTTTCGTTGTTAGTTGCTTCTGACATGGTGTGTCTCTCGTTACAAAAGGCGGGAATATTAATACCAAATGCATCAAATAGCTACCATAAGAAGCATTTGATTCCGTGACCACTCAACAAAAAAATATAGCACTAAATGAGTGGCGTAATGCAACAATCTCGTGAGTATGATATATGTTTAATAAAGACTTACAAAAGAATGGGACGCGCTATGCAACCGACAGGGACATCGATGCGCATTCTACTGGTTGATGACGTTCAGCTGGATCGAATGCAGTTGGCTATCCGTTTGAAACAACAAGGTCATATTGTTAAAGCCGTTGGAAGTGGTCTAGAAGCATTAAATACTTATGAAAGCTTCGACCCAGAACTGGTTCTGCTAGATATCGCTATGCCAGACATGAATGGCTTTGAAGTATCACTTCATATCAGAGAAACGTTCCCGGACTGGATCCCAATCATCTTCCTCAGTAGCCATGAGGAACCAGAAATGATCGCCAAAGCTATTGAGGCCGGCGGGGATGATTACCTCATCAAACCTGTCGACAAGCTTGTTCTTAATTCTAAGTTGATGGCAATGCAACGTATTGCTCACATGAGACGAGAACTGAAACAGGCGACGGCACAACTAGAAGAGATGAACTCAAGATTACAACAGCAAGCCAATGAAGATGGTCTGACGAAGTTGTATAACCGCCGCTATATCGATCAAAAGTTTGAAACCATGATTGCTTGGCATGGCCGTCATCATATGCCAATGGCCCTCATCTTACTCGACGTTGATTTCTTTAAGCCGTTCAATGACAACTATGGGCACATAGAAGGGGATCGCTGTCTGCAAGCGATTGCGAATCAACTCAAAGCAACGTTCTGTCGTTCTGGAGAGTATGTCGGGCGTTATGGTGGGGAAGAATTTGTCATTCTGCTCAATAGCACGGATGCGAAAACTGCAGAAAGGGAAGCTGAACGCGTGCAAGAGGCCATGTACTTCCTCGACTATCCACATGCATACTCTAGCATTGCAAATAGAGTGACGGTGTCACAAGGGGTCTTTGCCTTTCAACCCACAGGTAAAGACAACATAGCAGAATTGTACGCAACGGCAGATAGAGCGCTTTATTCGTCAAAGTCTCTAGGAAGAAATACATACACTGTGGTAAATGCTAGTTGATTCAGAAGTTTAATTGCAAAACCATCGCTGTGACAATGTCACTTACTTCTAGTTTTTGTCACGCAAATCCCGTACAGCAAACGCTACAAAAAGAGTTTGAGCGCAACTTCGCGATTGGCATTGTGCTCTCTGACAGTGATGTCTTTACCTTAGGCTTTCATGATTTCGACCCCAATAAATATCTTAATATTGATAATGAAGATATTGGTACCCAAGACTCTGTCGACCTGAGAAAACAGGTTGCGCTGTCCACACTTCCTTATCACTTATCTCTTTCTGAAGATAAAACTGCCCCAGTTAAATATAATCTCAAAGGTCGATTATATGCGTTAGGTATCGACCAAGATGTGACCGTCAATGAAGACAAAGTACCCGATCGAAACAAAGAGCTTATCTTAGGGTCTTACACCGAAATTGAACAACAAAACCAACTCACAGAACATCTATCATTGAGTGGCGCCGCCGGAGCTCACCTGATGTATTACCGCAACGAATATTCCTACCGTAGTGATGCGCTCGATAACCTTAAGCCATATATAGAGGGAGTTTACCTCAATACCGATGCTTGGGCGTTGGTCGGAGAGGTCAACGCAGAACTCAAGTACCTCGAAAATGAAAATTGGGGGAAATGGTACGTTTGGTCGTCGCCACATTACTTTTATGGAATGGGTTGGGGCGAAGGAAATAATGGCGATATAGGAAACCCAGAAGGCTGGTATTGGGTGAACGGCGTCAAATTGTTTTACGACATCACCAAAGTGGGCAGAACCGTCCAGTCTGTATACACCAGTTTCAATCGAGTTGATGTTGGCGGCGATACGAGTAAACCGATGAATACCTCACACTACTATGAAGCAAGCTTTGGTTGGTTAATGACACCACCGTTTAAAAGCGAATGGATTGATAACATAGGTCTCGGCCTGTCCGTCAATTACGGCAGTGCACTAAAAGGCGGAAGCCTTGTTTTGTTCTTTAATCAGGAGTAATTCCGCAATGGCAAAGAAAACCATTGCATTTCCTCACTCGGCGAGCCAAAATCGCGCCCCATTTTGCTTAATAGGAACATAAGCACATAAACCAAGTCATGGAACGACAATAACAAACCTATAAAAGTTATGCGTAAGTTGGCTTGTTTGGCGATGTGTTTCGCTTCTACTTCATCTTATTCCAGCACCGTTGAAAAGCAGCTGCAAAAAGAGTTCGATTATAACTTCGCCTCCAGCATTGTCCTTTCAGACAGTGATGTGTTCACCTTTGGCTTCTCAAACTTTGACCCTAACGAATACCTCAATCTCGATGATGATTCTTTAGGTGATAACGAATCCGTCGACCTTCGGAAGAAAATCTCCGTATTGTCGTTGCCATTCAGTATTCCGGCGAGCAATTACCGTTATTCCCCATACCAGACAAAAGTGAACGGGCGAGGCTACCTGCTTTCTTCTCAACAAAAAGTGTCCGCGTTAAATGCCGACACTCCTGACGACCTTGATGAGCTTGTTTTGGGTGGCTACTTAGAAGTTGAGCAAGAGGCTTATTTGAATCGCAATATCACGTTGGGCGCAGCGGCGGGAACGCACATCATGTACTACCAAAATGATTACGCTTATCGTAGTGATACGTTGGAGGATTATCGTGACCAAATCGATGGTATTTATGTCAATACCAACGCGTTAGCAATGGTCGGCGAGGTTAATGCGACACTAAAATACAGCCCTTATGGTCATTTTGGTCAATGGTACTTTTGGTCTTCACCACATTACTTTAACGGCGTTGGTGTCAATCTCGGAAAAGGTGACAACGTAATTAACCCTGAAGGCTGGTATTGGGTTAATGGCGTAAAGGTCTTTCACCGTCTAGCGATATGGCAAAACATGGTTCAGTCGTTTTATACCAGCTTCAACCGAGTTGACATAGGTGGCGATACCAAGAAACCGTTAAACACGGATCACTACTATGAAGCGAGTATGGGTTGGCTTATGACACCACCGATTAAAATCCCATTTGTGGTGAACATAGGTGTAGGGATGAGTCTCAACTATGGCAGTGCGTTTAAAGGGGGTAGTTTGGTCATGTTCTTCAACCAAGTTTAACGCTTTTCAGATTTCAACGACTCTTGTAAGCAGAAAATAGGACAATTAAGCGTGGCAGAACTTCACACAGTTTCGGCCCGCTTTTTTGGCTTTATACAGGGCGTCATCAGCAAGTTTAATTACGTCAGTTGGGTTTCGTGCACTACGGCTGTCTGCAACCCCAAAACTCGCAGTGACAGATACGGTCTTTTTCTTTGAATCAGCACTTCCGCGCTTTTTGCGGCCTTGTTTGTTGTCATCAGGTCGACTGTCTTGATCGCGTAGAATCATTTCATATTCAGCAATCAATTCGCGAACTTCTTCCACATGAGCTTCGCAGTCTTCGGTGTACTTACCTTTAAAGACAATGGTGAACTCTTCACCACCAAAACGATACACCTTTGCACCACCTTGTGTCTTCATTAGGCGCGAAGCCACCATCTTTAACACATCATCACCGGTGTCGTGGCCGTAGGTGTCATTAAACTTCTTAAAATGATCAACATCCAGCATCGCAATGGTGAACTTACGTCCCATATGCTTAAGGTCCAGATCCAACGCACGACGGCTAGGAATGAGCGTTAAGCTATCAGTAAAAGCCAGTTGATGGCTCGCCGATGTGGAGTAAATGATGATCAATAGGCCCGTTAGCGTAAACATGGTGCTAGAGATATATTGGACGTCGAAGAAGATAAACGTCGCCGAGGCTAACACCATCGCAGAGTAAGTCATCGCGTGAATGATCTTATTCTTCTTCAGCACCAAAATGCCAAGGAAGCACACAATACCAACACAATAGAGCACAAGTACTAGAGGAAGTTTGGAAACCTTGGGAACAATAAACAAGATGCCATTGGTCCACTCATCGAATCCACCTTCTACGTAATAGGTCAGCGTCACATAGGACCAAAAGACAAACATAACCAGCACAAAAATGTAGGCTAACGTGGCTTTGGAATCGAAACCTTCTTTATTGAACAGAAACACCGCTAGGAAAGAGACGGGTAAAAGACTCGCTAAAATGGTGAGCTCTAAAAGCGCAGTTCCCGTTTGAAGCGGAACTTGTAGGCGATGTTGGATTACGAAGTAGGCAAGTAGCATAGCAATGCAAACCATAGACTCGCGACCTTGCTTGAATGAGTAACACATTAACAGTGCACAGCCCAACAAAATATATGGCAAATTCGAAGCAATGCCCCAGTTAGACTGAGTCATCTGAATGATGCTATCCATACCCAAGCTGATCATACCCAACAGTATAATTGGAAATAGAAACCGAAAGCCTGGAGAGGTCATTAAAGATGAAGCCATCTACTACAAATTACCTGCAAATAGTTGAGTATATCTAAAGAGTTACATTAAGCATTCAATTAATACCGTGTGTGGGCAGTATATATTCTGACGCTTTCAAAACTAACAAGAATACGTGTATTTGCGAATTTTCCAAGTGTTTTACAGTCGATGATTACAAAAAGAGAGAGGTTGATTAAATTAAGACCAATCAACAAGTTGCACGATAGTTGTGACTGCTATAATTTCGTAGTGTTGAGCAAAGGAGAAAAATCGATGCAAATCAGTTCAGATGTACACAATTATATGGAGACACTCGTTGGGCAAGAACTCTCTTCAGAGCGATACGTCGATCAGTTTGATCATGAACAGTTGGCTGACATCGCTTGCTTGGCGCTGATCCAATTAAAACCAGTTTATATCCGCCATGATATCGATTTTCTGTCTGCTCTACCTGAGCGTAAACTGACGCAGTTTAAAGATAGTGTCTATATCGCGGTAGAAAATGCAGCAGCAATGGTGCAAGAAGATCGACGCACGAATCGTAACAATGATGTACCTGTAATTTTCTCGCATACCAGTTATGATGAAGACAAAGAACTGGATTGGTTTGAGAAGCCAATTCTCAACGTCAACATTAAGTAATGAGTGTCTTAATCAGTCTCAAATAGATAAGGCATGCCCAAGGAGGAATTGTGGGATTCTTTTCGCGCTTGTTTGGTGGTGGTGATAAAACTGCCGCAGTTAAAACCGTAGACCCCGTCGAATATAAAGGCTTTTTGATTTACCAAGAGAGTATTTCAGAAGGTGGTCAGTACCGCATTGCAGGACGGATTGAGAAAGAGTTCGATGGAGAAGTGAAAACCCACCGCTTTATTCGTTCCGACTTGATAGGATCAGAACAAGACGCCAATGAGCTGATGCTGAAAAAAGCGCAGATGTTCATCGACCAAATGGGTGAAAAAATCTTCAATTAAGAACTCACTGCAACTTGATTCGAATCATCTCCAAGAGAGCCATTAGTGTATATGCTGATGGCTCTCTTTCTTTTTGTGGCTTAATTACCTGTTAAATTAACCACTTAACATTCATCTGGTTAGACCTCTGTCTAGTGGCGCTAATCGTTGTTATTTTTCAGCGCGAAGTAGAGAATTATTCATTACTTAGCGTTATATGTAATGAAATTTAGTATTTTTATTACAAAATACTTGAAGTCATGATGGACGTTCGTTAAAAACAGAAGAATAACAGGGCTGTTAGTCAAGATTTGACTGTGCAAATGGGTGACCCAAAACACCATCATTCGTTTGCGTTTTCTTGCGTAGTAAACAGATAGAAATAAAAAAGAATTAGAGTAGAGCAACGCTCTGTTTTGGGACTAATTATTGATATGTATACAAGGAGTATGCGTTTTGCAAATCGGTGTACCTAGAGAAATACTCGCGGGTGAATCGCGAGTAGCTGCATCACCTAAATCGGTTGAGCAGTTAATTAAGTTGGGGTTCGATGTCGCAATCGAATCACAAGCGGGGGTGCTAGCCAGTTTCGACAATGCGGCTTATGAAGCAGCAGGGGCGACAATTGTATCTAGCGACGAAGTATGGCAATCAGGCTTAATTCTTAAAGTGAATGCGCCTCATGTTGATGAAGAAAGTGGCATCGATGAGATCGCGTTGTTACAAGATGGCGCAACATTGGTTAGCTTTATCTGGCCAGCGCAAAACGCGGAGTTAATGGAACAGCTCTCAAGCAAGAACATCAACGTTCTCGCAATGGACTCCGTTCCTCGTATCTCACGTGCGCAAGCATTAGACGCACTCTCTTCTATGGCTAACATCGCCGGTTACCGAGCAGTGGTTGAAGCTGCTCATGAATTCGGTCGTTTCTTCACTGGCCAAATTACTGCCGCTGGTAAAGTACCACCAGCTAAAGTGTTAGTTGCAGGTGCAGGTGTCGCAGGACTTGCAGCAATCGGTGCGGCTGGTAGCCTTGGCGCAATCGTTCGTTCTTTCGACGTTCGTCCTGAAGTGAAAGAACAAGTCGAATCGATGGGCGCTGAGTTCCTGACGGTAGATTTCAAAGAAGACTCAGGCTCAGGTGACGGTTACGCCAAAGAAATGTCTGATGAGTTCAACAAGAAAGCGGCTGAGCTATACGCTGAGCAAGCGAAAGATGTTGATATCATCATCACTACGGCGCTAATTCCTGGCCGCCCAGCACCGACGTTGATCACCAAAGAAATGGTCGACAGCATGAAAGCGGGCAGCGTGATCGTTGATCTGGCGGCTGCCAATGGCGGTAACTGTGAATATACAGAAAAAGACAAAGTCATCACGACAGCCAATGGCGTAAAAATCGTTGGTTACACTGACATGGTAGGCCGTCTGCCAACGCAATCTTCTCAGCTCTACGCAACCAACCTTGTAAACCTTCTAAAACTGTTGTGCAAAGAGAAAGATGGCAACATCGATATCGACTTTGAAGACGTTGTGTTACGTGGTGTGACCGTCGTGAAAGAAGGCGAAATCACTTGGCCAGCACCACCGATTCAAGTTTCTGCTCAACCACAAGCAAAAACCCAAGAACCGGTCAAAAAAGAGCCGAAAGTTGAAGAGCCAACTTCACCAGTTAAGAAATTCGCACCACTGGTTATTGGTTTGGGTGCGTTTGGCTGGGTTGCATCAGTCGCTCCGGCTGCATTCCTATCACACTTCACCGTTTTCGTATTGGCGTGTGTGGTAGGTTACTACGTAGTTTGGAACGTGACTCACGCACTGCATACACCACTTATGTCGGTAACAAACGCGATTTCCGGCATCATCGTAGTGGGTGCGCTACTGCAAATTGGTCAAGGTAATGGTGTAGTTACCTTCCTATCATTCATTGCTGTTCTCATTGCAAGCATAAACATCTTTGGTGGCTTTACTGTGACCAAACGTATGCTTGAAATGTTCCGCAAAGACAAATAATAGGAGTTACCAATGTCTGCAGGATTAGTACAAGCGGCATACATTATTGCTGCGCTATTTTTCATCTTAAGTCTCGCGGGACTTTCTAAACAAGAATCAGCACGAAATGGTAACTACTACGGTATTGCTGGTATGGCAATTGCGCTTATTGCGACAATTTTCAGCCCAAGTGCCGAAGGCTTTGCATGGGTCATCATCGCGATGGTGATCGGTGGTGGTATTGGTATCCACTACGCGAAGAAAGTAGAAATGACAGAAATGCCAGAATTGGTTGCGATTCTACATAGCTTCGTGGGTATGGCCGCGGTACTTGTTGGTTACAACAGCTACCTAGAGCCACCAGCACCAGTATCAACAGATCTTGCTGGTATTCACGCAGAGCACGTTATCCACCTTGTAGAAGTATTCCTTGGTGTGTTCATCGGTGCGGTAACCTTTACTGGTTCTATCGTAGCGTTTGGTAAGCTTCGTGGGATCATTTCTTCTTCACCACTTAACCTACCTCACAAACACAAGATGAACCTCGCTGCGATCGTTGTTTCAACACTGCTTATGATTTACTTCGTAAAAGCAGACGGCAGCATGTTCGCACTGATCTTGATGACACTGATTGCTTTTGCATTCGGTTACCACTTAGTGGCATCAATCGGTGGTGCAGATATGCCAGTTGTTGTTTCAATGCTGAACTCATACTCCGGTTGGGCGGCTGCGGCAGCAGGCTTCATGCTAGCAAACGATCTATTGATCGTGACTGGTGCGCTGGTTGGTTCTTCAGGTGCCATCCTTTCTTACATCATGTGTAAAGCAATGAACCGATCGTTTGTAAGCGTAATTGCAGGCGGCTTCGGTCAAGAAGTAGTGATTTCAAGTGATGAAGAACAGGGGGAACATCGCGAAACATCAGCTGAAGAAGTTGCTGAAATGCTGAAAAACTCGAAGTCCGTAATCATCACCCCAGGATACGGGATGGCAGTGGCACAAGCTCAATACCCAGTACATGAGATCACAGACAAGCTACGAGCTCAAGGCATTGAAGTTCGCTTTGGTATTCACCCAGTAGCTGGCCGTCTACCTGGTCACATGAACGTTCTATTGGCTGAAGCGAAAGTACCGTATGACATCGTACTAGAAATGGACGAAATCAATGACGACTTCCCAGCAACAGATACGGTTCTGGTCATCGGCGCAAACGACACAGTAAACCCAGCGGCACTAGAAGATCCAAACAGCCCGATTGCTGGTATGCCAGTATTAGAAGTTTGGAATGCGCAAAATGTCATCGTATTCAAGCGTTCAATGAATACAGGTTACGCAGGCGTTCAAAACCCACTGTTCTTTAAAGAGAATACATCGATGTTGTTCGGTGATGCGAAAGAGAGCGTAGAAGCAATCTCTAAAGCACTGTAAGCGTAGGGGACATCAGCATCTGCTTCGAAAGGAAGTATTTGCTTTAAAACTCATCAAGGCCAGCATTCGCTGGCCTTTTTTTGTGGGCTTTCAATGTTATAGTACTGCAAATCCTTAAGCTGCCTAATGTCATTTGTTTTTAGATTGATGTATAGTTCTGGCTAATGTAACAAGTACCGGTAACAGTTTGATTAAACAGTTTTTGCTCCGTTCTGCCTTAATGCTGCCACTTTTCTCGGCAAGCGCATTTGCAGATTCATTACCAGAACGAATAGATACGTTTACAGAGCTATTTAATTATGAAGTGGCTCTTAAATCGTATGATATACGCATACTGCAATCGAACTACCCAACCAAGTTGCTTTCACCGGACTCAATGTTGCCACAAACGGCCGATTATCCGCTAAAAGACATTCAACAGCTGTATCGCCTGGCGAACACATGTCGCGGAAAACTGCCGTTAAGTCCTTTAATTACGGAACCTTTGGTGTTTACTCGTGCCTTATGTAAAGGAACGCAACTCACACCACGTTGGTTTTCTCGTAGTGGGTTAATTCACCCAGGAGGCGGCACTTACGCAGCTCGTTACGCTGAGAAATATCCAGAACTGCGCCCTAAGCTTGCACAGTACATGCACATTAAAGAGCGCACTAACGACGATGGCGACGAACTGCTAGAAAGCTTGCAAAGCATGGATGATGATGCAATAAACGCACTCATCGCTGGTGCAAGCATGTTCATTGAAGGGAAGGAGCTTTGGCTACGCCGCGGTGATCACTACTTCGTTTTCTCTAAAAATGTTTGGCAAGAAAACGTTGCGAATGCTGGTCTGTCTTACGGACTCGCATCAGAAAGCCGAAGCTGCTTTGTGAAACGCGGTAACATTTGTTGGGATGTAGAAGATCACTCGCAAGTGTTGCGGATCAGCATGATCATTCTTGTGATTGCCAACATCTTATTGGTGATCGGCTGGGCAGTGTATCGCTGGAACAGCAAACGAGAAGAAATGCGCAGTCGCATGTTGGTGCTGCAAATTCTTACTCACGAACTAAGAACGCCGATTGCGTCTTTGTCTTTAACCGTTGAAGGTTTCCGTCGTGAGTTCGAACATCTTCCAGAAACCGTTTACGACGAATTTCGTCGATTATGCGAAGATACGCGCCGATTACGCCAGTTAGCAGAGGCAAGTAAAGATTATTTGCAATCTGATAACCAAATGCTTGCAACAGACTGGGTTCCTTCTGTTGCAGAATGGCTAGAATATAAGATTGAAGAAGAATTTGATAACGCTGTACTTTTCAAAATAAACGAAGATGTAGCTGCTAAAGTTAACGTGTATTGGCTCGGAACCTGTATCGATAACTTGCTACGAAACGCATTGAAGTACGGTAAAGCACCGGTCGAACTATGTGTAGAAACCAGTGCGGATAAAATCATTATCCAAGTCATAGATGCCGGCAGTTTAACTGCAAAAGATTGGGCAAACCTAAGAAAGCCGTTCGTAAGTAAGAGCGGACTAGGGCTTGGATTAACAATAGTTGAATCAATGGTAGGCCGCATGGGCGGAAAAATGTCCCTAATGGGACCACCTACAACCTTTATATTGGAGATACCTTGTGAAACAGACACTGCTTCTCGTTGAGGACGATAAAAACTTGGCTGACGGCCTGTTAGTAAGCCTGGAACAAGCAGGATATGAGTGTTTACATGTGGAGCGTATTTCAGACGTTGAGCCACAATGGAAAAAGGCTGACTTAGTCATTCTGGACCGCCAACTACCAGACGGCGACTCAGTACAATCTCTTCCTGAATGGAAAAAAATTAAAGATATCCCTGTAATCCTTCTTACTGCACTGGTTACTGTAAAAGATAAAGTTGCGGGTTTAGATTCTGGTGCGAACGATTACTTAACAAAGCCATTTGCAGAAGCGGAACTGTTTGCGCGTATCCGAGCACAACTTCGCGCACCAGATTCAGCGGAACAGGGTAATGCAGACAAAGTGATGACCAAAGACCTTGAGATCGACCGCGCAACTCGCGAAGTCGTATTCCAAGGTGAAATGATCACACTGACTCGTACCGAGTTCGATCTACTGCTGTTCTTGGCATCTAACTTAGGACGCGTATTTACACGTGATGAATTATTAGATCACGTTTGGGGTTACAACCATTTCCCAACAACGCGTACTGTAGATACTCACGTACTTCAGTTACGTCAAAAGCTACCGGGGCTAGAAATCGAAACGCTACGTGGCGTTGGTTACAAGATGAAAGCGTAACGGCAAAGAATGAAAACACTACTTCCTGTAGTTCTCTCATTGCTATTAGTGAAACCAGTCCAAGCTACGGACTGGTTTCAAACTAATACACCACTGACACAAGCTCACCAGCATCTGCTCGAAGATGACCTTGGTGGCATGTTCAATTCCCTTGTCGAACTATGGCAAAGTGAACCAAACAAAGAACTCACACCGCACCTCAATGATTTATTAGCACAATCACTTTCTAGAGACTGCGGCAAATCATTAACAGGTGTCACGCTTCCTGATTGGATAAGCGGCATTAACGTTATTCGACAAACCATCCAAAGCCCAGGCAGAGATACTTATCGACTTGTCGTTAAACTGCGTGCAACAACGGATATTGAAGACATCTCTTTCCGCCGTTGGGTCGACAGTACGATCTCTGCAGACAGCTCATTCAATTTTGAAGAGCAACCGGAAGGCGCAGAACTGGCAAATGAACGCAGCTTTTTAAAACGCTACAATCTAACCGGCAAGTTGGATGCGGGCTTATATCACTTATCAGTGACGACAAAAGACAAACGTACTTACCGTACATGGGTGATTTTAGGCGATTCAAACTCGACACAATATGTTCGTTGGACTTCAAAAGAGAACTGGAAGGTAGAGAAGAGCGCGCTACGGAACCCACATTGTCCGCTACCACAGCTAGAAGTCGGCCTTTATGATTATGTCGAAGGTCAATATGACCAAGTATGGAAAAAGACATACGAATCTAATTACCCAAATTCTCTTGAATTAGATGGAATCCCTAATGACCGATATGTGTTAGCTGTGAGCATTAACAGTCGACGTTGGCAAGGTGACATTATTGTTGAGCAGGCTCAAACTATTAGCCGAACTTATGATGTTTCTCTCGAAGAATAGCTAAAGAAATTACACTTGTGCCGATATAAGTTCAGGACGAACGAAATAACAAGTGTAGTATGAAGACACAATTCAAAATTTTAACCACGACCATCACAGCAGCGTTATGCTCTAGCGCTGCTTTTGCTGGCACTTACGCAATCGAAGCTCGTAGTGACGCAATGGGTGGAGTAGGAACCGTATCAGCCTCTTACCTAACTGCACCATTCTTTAACCCGGCATTAACGGCAATCTACCGTCGTAATGATGATGCAGGTATGATCGTGCCAAGTTTTGGCGTTAACTATAACGATCAAGACGGTTTAATCGACGAAATCGAACGCATAGGTAAGCTGACCGATCCAACAGAAATCGTAAACTCCTTAGACGCGATTAACGGACAAAAGATGGATTTTGACCTTGGTGGTGTCGTCGCCGTTGGTATTCCGAATAAATTCTTATCTGCAACAGCTTACGGAAAACTATATACCGAGTCTTTCGTTGAACCGACTATCGACACGGCAAGTGGTGACCCGTTAAATGATAGCTACGTGCGCGGCGTCTCTATTGGTGTGGCAGAAGCGGGGATCTCCCTCGCTAAATACACCAACTTCATGAATCAGCATTTGTCGTTTGGTATTACACCAAAACTACAGCGCATCTACACTTACTCTTACGCAACAAGCTTTGCTGCGTTCGATACCAAAGATTTGCGTGAAAATGAAACTGCAGAAACCATGTTTAACCTTGATGCAGGTGCATTGTGGTTCTTTGGTCCTTACCGTTTAGGTATTTCAGCGAAAAACTTAATCGGTCGCGACGTGAAAACGAAATCTTTCACCTACAACGGCGATACCATTCAATCCTACGAATACAGTATGCGACCAGTCTACACCGTAGGTGCCGGATATGTCGCAGATTACTTCAGCTTCAGCGTTGACTACGATTTGAATGAAGAGAAGAAGTTCTCTACCTTTGATGACAACACGCAAATGGTTCGAGCCGGTTTTGAAATTGACGTACTTCGTCAGCTAGCACTGCGTGGGGGATACATGAAAATCCTTGCACGTTCAGATGACGAGGGAACGATCACGGCGGGTATTGGTTTGTCACCTTTGAACTTAATCGAACTTGATATTGCAGCGCAATATACCAATGAAAACGCAATGGGTGCTTCGATTAATTTCCTTGCGACCTACTAAGCGAGCCGTTATAGTCAGCTCCTCATATTGAGGAGCTTTTTTATGTTTGACGATTTACCACCTCTGTCTCATCAAGAACAGCAACAAGCTGTAGAACGTATTCAAGAATTAATGCAGAAGGGTACCAGTACCGCAGAAGCGATTAAGATCGTAGCCCAGCAAATTCGAGCAGAATACGCCGCGAAGAAACAAGACTAAGAAATTACAAAGAGCAGGGCACAGACCCTGCTTTTTTTACGCCCCTCACATATATCGCTAAATCAAACAGCTCCCCGTCTTTTCACCACACTACCTTAAACAAATTCAACGTTACCACGTAACCAAGCAGTTCAAAAGTGGAGTAGAAACACCTACCACAATAAGTTAGTAAAATTTTACTAGCCACCATTAACTGTCACTTTTGAAATGCAGGCAAAAACACTGCGCAAGCACAGCAAATTAAACATAATCCCTTAAATACAATCACTTAACTCGGGATAATCATTCAAGCAATAAAACACTCCCACCTCGTTCTGTAATTTAATTACAGTGACGAATTCAATGACCATATCCAATAGTGAAATATTCTGCAAAAACATAAAAGAGACGCCGTCACTTTGATTCGCAGAAAATTTAGACATATAAAATGGTACTTATGGAAACAGTGAGTACTTGCGGACTAAAACCGAACCAAATCTAAAACCGTACTTAAAACAGAAAATGAGAATGAGTAAACGGTGTTTTTCAACGTGAGATTTAGATGGAATGAGCGCAACTTTTTTCAAAAAATGATCACTGGCCTACATTAGAGATATAAACGCAATTTTACTTACGTATTACACTGTAACGTTATAGGATTGAAATTGAGATTCTAAATGGGGTGAACTATTGATGAGTAAAGTTTGCATTTAGTTCTTAAGCCTTTTGCTGCATGGTAGATACTTAGTTAGTTTTGAGGGCCAGATAAAAGCGGCAGGAGAGACGAGTTATGTATAGTGTGTCTAAACAATATGTAAGTAGAATCTAATAAGCGCTTAAACCTTTCGATCTAGTTCAGACCTGCATTAATGATGATTTACACAACGTGCGCTGAACCGATACCTTAGGCACGTCTATTGACCTAGACGGCTTCGAAAATGTTACTACATACGTTTCCATGATCAGTGAGAAGCCAACTAAAAAGCCGAACCTTAGCGATGGGGTTCGGCTTTTATATTTCCCTATACTACGCATCTAAGTCATTATAAAATGTAAGGATTACATCCAAACGTACTTAGGATAACAAGCCATTGGATTTACAAGTCAAATTACTATCTATATTGGGAGACAATATGGGATGGGTTGTCGCACTGATTCTCGGTATCGTAGCTTTATTAATTTTCTACAAACCCATTGTCCGACTGATAGATAGAACCAAAAATGTTCAAATTCGCGATATGGTGATTGACGTAGAAGAAAAAGAAAAGTCATTCCCGGTTAGCGAAGAAAGCAGTACTAAGCCTGAAAGCAATGAAGAACCCGAACAACTACCAAGTGAAGAAAAACAAAATCATTGGGTAGACTTAGTAATTAGTGCGTTAATTGTCGACGATTTGGAAGAGGCCAAATGTGTTTTCAAGAAACACGTTAATGAAATAGATGACCTAGAAAAGTCATATAGAGATAAAAGTTTCTTTCTATTCTTACAGTTTAATCACGGCAATGGTTCAGACGTGCTCAATGAATTGGAAGCCCACATGAACAAAGCTACCGATGCCAGACAAAAGTTTGATTCCTTATCATGGTTATCAAAAGGGCTAGCTTTTGATGACCAAACCGAAAGGGCTAAAAATTTATGGCTTGATTTCACTAAGGGATTAACTGACGAAGAGTTGATTGTTGATGCTAAAATAAAACTAGCCCAAGCATATGCTGATAATGACGAGCTAAATAAAGCCAAAAATACATTAGTTGGCGCACTATCAATAGCAATCAACAATGAGCAAAAAGCTGATATATTTGTTGACTTAGCAGACGTAGAGACAAAATTAGGAAACAAAAAAGAAGCGTCTTACTGCTTAGATAAAACCGCACAATACAATCCTGAAAGCGAATCGCGATTATTCAATGCAGCTTATCAAGCATCTGAAAGTGGGCTAAATGACTTGTCCATAGTTAACTACAACGTATTAACTAAGCGACACCCCAAAAGCGCAGGCGCTTGGAATAATTTAGGTGTAGCTACAAAGCAAGCCAACTTCAACATTAAGGCAATAAATAGCTATTCTAGAGCTATAGAGCTGGATGATTCTCTTGCTTTAACCAATCAAGGGTATGCGCTTCTGGGGGCTGGGTTCATAGAAGAAGCAAGTGAATTAGCCCATAAAGCATTAACGCTTCAAGATCCTCATGTCAATGTACACAAGCTAATTTCAGCAATAGAGTCCAAACGAGAAACCGAGCACGAAAAATGGCGTGAATTTCTGAAAAAAGCACGAAAAAGCAAAACAATTATCGTAAATACATAGATAGTTACTATTTAGGAGATAAGACAGAATTATTGGACACTTGGCTCAATGAAGACAACATAGAAGTGACTCTTGAAGGTACTAACATTGATGCTCAATGGACAACATATAAAGATGAAGAAAAAACTCAAGTTAGAGCCAATTTCCACTTAACAGGCACAGTAACTGGCTCAACGATACAGGGTAGATTTAAAAAAAACTATCCGAATGAAAAATATTCATATCTATCATCTAATGTTGACGTTGATTTTTCGTGTTTAGGCTTTGTCGAAAAAGGTGTGCTGTTTCTTTTTTCAACGAAAGATTCCGACGACTCAACAGTTAAATTTACAAAAAGGTGATTCATAGCTTCTTATTTTTTGCTGGTATCCATTCGGCGGCTTTCATTCGACGGCCGCCTTAAAACGGTAAGACGTTTTCTTTAGCAGGATAGACTTTTGGTGGCTTTGTTGCTTAATTCGGTTGGAAGACATGGCAGCCCCATGTTGAGCAGTTCTTAAACAACATGCTGAGTTTCAGGCATACCGAGCCCTGTGAGCTTATTCAGCGCTTTGATCATAGCGTAAGTCTCGCCAACTTGAGCGT
>NZ_JAPHPY010000059.1:0-31754 GCF_026241575.1 Vibrio sp. Sgm 5 | reverse complement strand
GTCACCTACCCGCCAATTCAAAATGTGCCGGATAAATACTGGAACATGGCCAAAGAAGGCATGCGCTTGGTAAACCATGGTGCGAAAGGGACGGCTCGTCGGTCTTTCTACAATATGGATTACCAAACGGGTGGTAAATCAGGTACTGCTCAGGTCTTCGGTCTAGGTGAAGACGAAGAATATAACGCAGACGAAGTCGCAGAACATCTGCGCGACCACGCCCTGTTTACCGGTTTTGCGCCATTTGACGATCCTAAAGTTGTCGTTTCAATCGTGCTTGAAAACGCCGGTGGTGGTTCAAGTAATGGCGCACCAGTAGCAAGAAAGATCTTCGACCGAGTGATCGTTGGGCCAGAAAAAATCGAACCAGACGATGAGCAAGCCAAAGAGAAACAAGAGGTAACGCAGTGATGAAAATGGATCCCTCTACAGGTAAGAACCGAGCCCTGTTTGAACGCTTCCATATCGACTTGCCGCTTTTACTCGGCATCTTTGCACTAATGGCCTTTGGCTTGGTCATCATGTACAGCGCCAGTGGCCAGAGCTTGGCGATGATGGACCGCCAAGCCATGCGCATGGCCCTATCATTAGTCGTGATGATCGTCTTAGCACAGATCTCGCCCAGAACTTACGAAAGCCTCGCGCCTCTCATGTTTGTCGGTGGTGTCATACTGCTCTTTGGCGTGCTCTTCTTTGGTGAAGCTTCCAAAGGCGCACAGCGCTGGCTAAATCTTGGCTTTGTTCGATTCCAACCTTCTGAGCTTCTCAAGCTCGCCGTACCCTTGATGGTCGCGCGCTATATCGGTCGTCAACCACTTCCCCCGACGTTCAAAACCCTCATCGTTGCGTTGATCATGGTTTGCTTGCCAACCATTCTCATCGCAAAGCAACCTGACTTAGGGACCTCGATTCTGATCGCTGCATCAGGCATCTTTGTTATCTTCCTTGCGGGTATCAGTTGGAAAATCATTGCTGGTGCCGCACTGGCGCTTGGTGGTTTCATTCCCGTTTTGTGGTTCTTCTTGATGCGTGAGTATCAAAAAGTGCGCGTTCGTACTCTGTTCAACCCTGAATCAGACCCTCTCGGTGCCGGTTATCACATCATCCAAAGTAAAATTGCGATTGGTTCTGGTGGTATTTCCGGCAAAGGTTGGTTGCAAGGCACTCAATCACAGTTAGAATTTCTTCCTGAACGTCACACTGACTTTATCTTTGCAGTAATTGCTGAAGAATGGGGTATGATTGGCTTCCTTTGCCTGTTGACCATCTATCTCTTTATTATTGGACGAGGTCTCTACCTCGCAAGCCAAGCACAAACTGCGTTTGGCCGAATGATGGCAGGCAGTATTGTACTCAGCTTCTTCGTGTATATTTTTGTAAATATCGGCATGGTAAGTGGCATCCTACCCGTAGTAGGCGTACCTTTACCGTTGATCAGTTATGGTGGCACTTCCATGGTGACACTGATGGCTGGTTTTGGCATTTTGATGTCGATCCACACGCACCGAAAAGCATTCTCTAAGGCGACCTAGACCATGCAAAAACGCGCTTTATATTCCTTAGTTTTTTCTGCTGTTATTTTGGCGGGCTGTTCTTCTACCGACCAAAAAACACAAGAAGGCCGTTATGAACTTGAATCCGATGTAGCACCAGATAAACCTCTATCGGTCGAGCACATTGAGGATGCGCATCCTAAATATGAACCATACAGCTTAGGTGGTAACAGCGATTACAATCTACGAGGTTCCGACTACAAAATCGTTCGTGACGCAAAAGGTTTTACGGAAAAAGGCCGTGCCTCTTGGTACGGAAAAAAATTCCAAGGTCACCTTACGTCCAACGGTGAAATTTACGATATGTACTCAATGACAGCCGCACACAAAACGCTGCCATTACCGAGCTACGTTAAAGTCACCAATACCGACAATGGTAAATCAACCGTTGTACGTGTTAACGACCGTGGCCCATTTCATGACGGCCGTATTATTGATTTAAGCTACGCCGCCGCTCATAAGCTCGACGTCGTGAAAACTGGCACAGCGAACGTACAAATTGAAGTCATCACCATTGATAAGCCAACCGATGAAAAGTCTTTAGCTGCGCACCCAAAATACGTGATTCAAGTTGCTTCTTCAAAATATGAAGATCGAGCGCGAACTTTAGGCCAAGAGCTTGGTCAAAAGCTGGATACAGAAACTTTCTTGGAGAGCACGAAAGAAACTCACCGCTTGTTGCTAGGGCCATTTACTGACTATTCCCTGACGCAAGCAACACTGGATAAAGTAAAGTTGCTCGGCTATTCGTCCGCATTTATTAAAAAACACAAAACTGACAAATGACCTTGGTGTCATGAATTTCTATGCAGAGCCCTTCTTACATAAGCAGGGATTCTGTTAAGATGTCGACAGTTAACCAAAAAATTTGAATTACCATGAATAAAAATAAGTTTGTGAAATCTATTCTCGTTTCTTCGGTTGCGCTAACTGCAACCATCGCTCAATCTGCTTTTGCTTCACCAGTTGTTGTCCCAGACGCACCTCAAATCGCAGCGAAAGGCTACGTTTTGATGGATTACAACTCAGGTAAAGTTCTGGCTGAGAAAGAGATGAACACAAAGTTGTCTCCTGCTAGTCTGACAAAAATGATGACCAGCTACGTAATTGGCCAAGAGCTAGCGCGTGGTAATATTTCAGAAGACGATGATGTAACCATCAGTAAGAACGCATGGGCGAAAAACTTCCCTGATTCTTCAAAAATGTTCATTGAAGTTGGCACCACAGTTAAGGTGAAAGACCTAAACCGCGGTATCATCATTCAATCAGGTAACGACGCTTGTGTCGCAATGGCTGAACACATTGCAGGCTCTGAAGATGCATTCGTAGACCTAATGAACGCATGGGCAAACACAATTGGCATGAGCAACACGCATTTTGCTAACGTGCACGGCCTAGATAACCCAAATCTATACTCAACACCTTATGACATGGCACTGCTTGGTAAAGCATTGATCCGTGACGTTCCTGATGAGTACCGTATCTACTCAGATAAAAAATTCACTTACAACGGCATCACACAGTACAACCGTAACGGCCTATTGTGGGATAAGAGCATGAACGTTGATGGCATCAAGACTGGCCATACTAGCAACGCGGGCTACAGCCTAGTAAGTTCGGCAACTGAAGGTCAAATGCGCCTAGTTGCAGTGGTAATGGGTACCAAAGATGCAAACGCTCGTAAATCAGAAAGCAAAAAGCTACTGAGCTACGGCTTCCGCTTCTTCGAAACCGTTGCGCCACATAAAGCGGGTGAAACGTTTGTAGAAGAAAAAGTATGGATGGGTAACAAAGATACGGTTGCTCTGGGTCTTGACCAAGATACTTACGTAACGCTACCTCGTGGTGAAGCAAAGAATCTAAAGGCAAGCTTCGTACTTGAAAAAGAGCTAGAAGCCCCAATTAATAAAGGTGATGTAGTTGGTAAGCTATACTATCAAATTGATGGTGAAGATATTGCTGAGTACCCACTAATGGCATTAGAAACTGTAGACCAAGGCAGCCTATTTAGCCGTATGTGGGACTACATCGTATTGTTGTTTAAGAGCTTCTTCTAACAGTCGCTTCTGAACAACAAACAAGTCCGCAAAGCCGCCAACTAGGGCGGCTTTGTTATCTATACTCAAGCGACGTTAAGATGCTTGGGGATGATCTTGAGTTCACCCTAATTTGACTGTACTATTTCGCACCGCAACGAATACCAACTGGAGTTACCGATATGCTAACCATCAACTCTGATGCAAAATTGAAAGACCTGCTTGAGTTCCCTTGTTCATTTACTTACAAGGTAATGGGGCATGCAAAACCTGAACTTCCAGAACTCGTTCTTGAAGTAATCCAGCGTCATGCTCCAGGTGACTACAGCCCAGCAGTAAAACCAAGTGCTAAGGGCAACTACCACTCGGTGTCTATCAATATTACTGCTACCTCTATCGAGCAGGTTGAAACCCTTTACAAAGAACTGGGTGAAATCGACATCGTACGCATGGTTCTATAATTTTTTGATAAATTAAATTTTTTTTGAAAGCAGCTTCGGCTGCTTTCTTTTTATTTATCATGTAGATAATGAAAACCACTGACTCTTTCAGTTAAAAATCTGTTACTCAACTGTAGAGCATCAAAGTCATCCGGTTTATAATCCAAAAACTTTATATATTAGTGACAGGAATCCCCATGCAACACCAACTTGTTGTAAGACGACTTGGACGCCAAGATTATGAGCCTGTATGGAAGGCGATGCATGAGTTCACTGATCAACGCACAGACGACACGCCTGATGAAGTTTGGTTGGTAGAACACAACCCAGTATTTACACAAGGTCAAGCGGGTAAAGCCGAACACCTCATTAACACTGGTAATATTCCTGTTGTACAAAGCGATCGCGGGGGTCAAGTGACCTACCATGGTCCTGGTCAGCTTGTCGCTTACTTTCTGATCAACCTGCGTCGTAAAAAATTAGGGGTGCGAGATCTCGTTACACACATCGAGAACCTCGTGATCAACACCCTAAAGGCATACAATATCGAATCTGCTGCGCGACCAGATGCCCCAGGTGTTTATGTCGACAGTAAAAAAATATGTTCTCTCGGCCTTCGCATTCGCAAAGGATGCTCATTCCACGGCCTAGCGTTGAACGTCAATATGGACTTAGGTCCGTTTTTACGTATAAACCCTTGTGGCTATGAAGGAATGGAGATGGTTCAGGTTAGCCAAGTTGGCGGCCCTGAAGATATCGAAGTCGTGGAAAAACAACTAATACAAGAACTCGTTACTTTGCTTGATTACGAGCAAGTAGAATTCAGCACAGAAGCACCTTCTCAAGGTAACAAAGCATGAGCAAACCAATCCAGATGGAAAAAGGCGTCAAATACCGCGACGCTGACAAAATGGCATTGATTCCCGTAAAGAACATGCCTACAGAGCAGAAAGAAGTGCTACGTAAGCCTGATTGGATGAAGATCAAGCTACCAGCCGACAGCCAACGTATTCAAGACATCAAATCAGCGATGCGCAAGAACAACCTTCACTCAGTATGTGAAGAAGCCTCTTGCCCTAACCTAGCGGAATGTTTTAACCACGGTACGGCTACTTTCATGATACTTGGCGCTATCTGTACTCGCCGTTGTCCATTCTGTGACGTTGCCCATGGCCGTCCGCTTGCAGTAGAAGCTGAAGAGCCGAAGAAACTGGCTAAAACTATCGCAGACATGAAGCTGAAATACGTCGTTATCACTTCAGTAGACCGCGATGATTTGCGTGATGGCGGTGCAGAGCACTTTGCAAACTGTAACCGTGAAATCCGCGAACTGAACCCACACATCAAGATTGAAACGCTTGTACCTGATTTCCGTGGCCGTATGGATGTAGCACTTGATCTGATGAAAGACAACCCGCCAGATGTCTTCAACCACAACCTAGAAACGGCACCTCGTTTGTACCGTAAAGCTCGCCCAGGCGCGAACTACAAGTGGTCACTACAATTGCTGCAAAAGTTCAAAGAGCAGCACCCAAATGTACCGACCAAATCAGGTGTTATGATGGGTCTTGGCGAAACGAAAGAAGAGATCGTCCAAGTACTAAAAGACCTACGTGCACACGGTGTAACAATGCTGACACTTGGTCAGTACCTAGCACCAAGCCGTCACCACCTGCCAGTAGAGCGTTACGTTCCACCATCAGAGTTTGACGAGCTAAAAGAGATCGCACTAGAACTTGGCTTCACGCACGCGGCGTGTGGTCCATTCGTTCGTTCTTCTTACCATGCCGATATGCAGGCTCAAGGTATCGAGATTAAATAAGCGCTCGCTTGTTTTGAAGAGAAAGGTTGGCTCAGTGCCAGCCTTTTTTGTATCTGTCGAACATAAAACACCATCATTTGGACAATAAGCCTATTTCTCAGAACCAAAAGCAGCGTCATTCCGAAGATCCTAGGCGATATCAGAAATCTGATTTCAGCGCACTCTAAGCTGATATTTCCATACGCTAGAAAAACAAAAAGGCCCTCAAATGAGGACCTTTCATCAATCAAATAATCAAACCGAATCGCAGAAATAGAACGAGTTCGCCTGAGTTATTTTCAAAGAAAGCGAATTTACACAGAGAACTATGCGTAAACTGGTAGACGCTTACAGATCTCTAGAACTTTCTGTTTCGTTGCTTCGATAACTTCCTCGTTGCCGATGTTATCTAGAACGTCACACATCCAGTTTGCTAGCTCTTTCGCATCTTCAGTAGTGAAGCCACGACGAGTAATTGCTGGCGTACCTACACGAATACCAGACGTAACGAATGGGCTGCGTGGGTCGTTTGGTACAGAGTTCTTGTTTACTGTGATGTTTGCTGCACCTAGTGCCGCATCTGCATCTTTACCAGTAATATCTTTGTCGATTAGGTCAACAAGGAACAGGTGGTTCTCGGTACCGTTAGAAACGATCTTGTAGCCACGCTCTTGGAATCGACCAACCATTGCCTTCGCGTTTTTCACTACGTTAGCTTGGTAAGCTTTGAATTCAGGTTCCATCGCTTCTTTGAACGCTACTGCTTTACCAGCGATAACGTGCATTAGAGGGCCACCTTGACCGCCAGGGAATACTGCTGAGTTCAGCTTCTTGTACAGCTCTTCACCTTCGTTAGAAAGGATAAGACCGCCACGAGGACCCGCTAGCGTTTTGTGCGTAGTCGTTGTTACTACGTGAGCGTGTGGAACTGGTGTTGGGTACTCGCCTGCTGCGATTAGACCAGCAACGTGCGCCATGTCTACGAATAGGTAAGCGTCAACTTTGTCTGCGATTTCACGCATGCGCTTCCAATCAACGATTTGTGAGTAAGCAGAGAAACCACCGATGATCATCTTAGGCTTGTGCTCAAGCGCTAGCTGTTCCATCTCGTCGTAGTTGATTTGGCCTGCTTCATCGATACCGTAAGGAATCACGTTGTAGTGCTTACCAGAGAAGTTTACTGGTGAACCGTGAGTTAGGTGACCACCGTGCGCTAGGCTCATACCTAGAACTGTGTCGCCTGGGTTTAGAAGCGCCATGTAAACTGCGCTGTTTGCTTGAGAACCTGAGTGAGGCTGTACATTCGCGTACTCACAACCAAACAGTTGGCATGCACGATCGATAGCTAGTGCTTCAGCTTTATCTACGTACTCACAACCGCCGTAGTAACGCTTACCTGGGTAGCCTTCAGCGTATTTGTTCGTTAGCTGAGAACCTTGCGCTTCCATTACACGTGGGCTTGTGTAGTTTTCAGAAGCGATAAGTTCAATGTGTTCTTCCTGGCGAAGTGTTTCTTCCTGGATAGCTGCGAACAGTTCCGCATCGTAATCTGCGATGTTCATATCACGCTTAAGCATCTGTATCTCCTGACTCAGATTGGTACTGAAAGTTGCAAAAAAACCGACTAAATGACCTAACGCAAACGTTTTCGTCACCGTAATGGCGCGCATTCTACATAATTTGATCTAGGTCATAAAGAGAAATTTACAATTTTTCTCATGCAGTTTTTTCATGATGACAAGTAAGGATTATCATGACGATGTTGCAATCGTTCAACCATGATCCACTGACTGTCAAATTTGTGCTTTACACCCTGTAAAACAACAATTACATAGGTTTACCGCAAATTTTACCCTCTAGCTACCGAAAAGATCATCTTTTTACTACTATGCATGCCCGATTTATCATCAACGACTGCATATTAGATGGAAAAACACTCAAGAAAAGAAGACTGGATGGCCATTCTTACAGGTACCTTTTTGGTAGCTCAAGGCGTTTTCTTTCTCCAATCCGCGAACCTCTTAACGGGAGGCACCACTGGATTGGCTCTGCTTATTAGCCAATTTACACCTTTTACGTTTGGTGTGCTGTACTTTTTAGCCAACTGTCCTTTTTACTTGCTGGCTTGGAAACGCTTTGGCCGTCATTTTGCGATTAATAGTGCAATTTCTGGCGCTTTGGTTTCTATCTTTGCGGACAACCTGTATTTGCTGATTTCACTTGAATCGATTAACGAGGTTTATTGTGCGGTAGCCGGTGGCTTACTGATGGGTTTAGGTATGCTGATCTTATTCCGTCATCGTTCAAGCTTGGGTGGCTTCAACGTACTGTGCTTATTCATTCAAGACAAGTTTGGCATTTCTGTTGGCAAATCGCAGATGGCGATTGACGCTTGCATCTTATTTGCGTCTTTCTTCTTCGTCACGCCTTGGGTTATCGGCCTCTCGATTCTTGGTGCATTCGCACTGAACCTAGTGCTTGCGATGAACCACAAACCACATCGCTATTCTGTGAGCTACGGTTCATAACCTTTCTGTGATAATTGGAGCGCAATTTATAAGATTTTGCGCTCCAATGACTATATAATACTTCGCCATTTCCTAATCACTCATGATGGTATGCGCGACTTCCTACAACGAGCCAAACAAACCAACAGTCAGATTGTTATTGGCGAGCTGATCTACAACCCAGAGACTCAAACCCTTCACAAACAAGCGGTCGTTATCGATCTTGAGCCGCGTAGCATCGAGTTATTAGAACTGCTGCTCACCAGTGTTGGCCACCCGCTGTCTGCAGAAACCATCATAGAGACCATTTGGCAAAGTAAGTTCATTTCAAAGAACGTACTTACCAATCGAATCAGTACACTTCGGGCCTTGCTACAAGAGCACTTACCAGAGCATGATGCCGCCAAACTATTGGTGACCTACCCGCGTAAAGGTTACTTTTTCAACCCAGCCAACATTCAGTTAATACCACCAGCGAGAGCCGACAAACGTAAAGCGAAGGTGGCAAACCCACAAAAAACGACTTCGTCATTGAAATGGCCTATCGCCTACTGCCTTTGTGCTCTGCTAGCTGCCTCTTGCGTGATACTTTCCGTTATTGTCTGGCAACAGCAAGGAGTCTCCACTCAGCAAACTCGTAACCAACTGCTGATTCCAAAAGTGGAGCTACTGCTTAACCGTGTTGATGCCTTAGGTGCAGAGGCAAGGGAATACCGCACCATGGTGAAAGCGATATTATTGCAACAACAAGTTGAGTACCCATATACGGACATCGCTAACCAAGATGCACCGAGCTATTTCCTCGATCCAATCAACGAGACGCCTTATTTCCCTGGCGCTCGCAACATGCAAACCAGCGATTATCAACTTAATATTGAACTCAAAGATGGTCCGACCGAAGGTGTTTTAAAGGCAAAAATGAACTTGATTTACCCTGCTACGGGTAAACTGGCCTTTCGTAACCAATACATGCTTCGCACCGCACACTTACAGTCGGATTTGTTTAAGCTCCACACGGACATTGCCCAATACTTCAACTTACCAGAACCGTCCAAAAGCACTTGGCATCTGAGTGACGCCCACAAGAAAATGCTGCTTGGAAAAGCATTTTCAACGACTGATATCAAAAACATGGATGAGTTTGCCGCCATCACGATTGCTCGGCATTTAGCTTTATACGAACAAAATAAAGCCGAACTCGAAGGTTTTCTTTATCAAGTACAATCCGGGTTTGACGCCTTACCTGATGAGTTAAATTTATGGATGGGGATCCTCCACTACAAACTTGGTAATCTCGATAAGGCGAAAACTTTCTTGACGACACCGGCAGGAGATTCATTGATTCAAAATGCCCTGATTTACACTTTTGTCTCTCATATCGCCTACAAGCAGAATAAGCTTGACCAATTCCGCCTCAATTATATGGAGTCTTTGGTGGCTCTGCTGCGCGTAATGCCTTCTGAAGAATTGTTTAGTCGCTTGTCACAACCAGAATCCAAAGAAACCTGCTTACAGCCTTGGAAGAAGTTGCGTGTCAGTATTAAGGAAAAGGAAATAGTGATGCGTTGGAAGGCATTAATTGAAGAATACTGCACCAATATCGAGGCAGATATTAATCCAGATAAAACAAAGACCTAAATATAAAATTAAGCTTTCATTTAACTCTATTAGCTTTTATTTTTTGCCCTTTTTCTCACTCAAAACTTAGCATGGCGACATTCAAATAACGGCTCGATTTATCAGCCTTTACCAACTAGGAATGTAAACTCATGCTTAAAAAAATGACGCTTATCGCAGCAGCTACGATCGCACTTTACGGCTGTGGCGGCGGCTCTTCTTCCGGCTCATCAAGCGGCAATAAAGGCCCACAAAATAGCATCGATTACCCGATCCAAAACTCATCTTTTTCCCCAGTAGTAACAACAAAACTGAACTACGCCATTTCTGCAGACGGGCAACAAGTGGGCTCGGTGCTGATGAATTTTGATCCAATGAGCAGCCAAGAACTTCTTGACGCTTTAACTCTGATCCCACAATCAGCTCCAGTGCAACAAGTTATCCATGACTTAGTCAACAACGGTATCACTCAGTTTTACCTATCACAGCAAGTGGAAGAGAGCGGCGAAGAAGAGAAGTCGATTTACTTTGCCGGTACGGATGGCGCACTGCATGAAATCACGGACACCTATCTCGTTGATCATCGCTTTATCGTACCCATCATGAACAGCAGCCCAGTATTTCGCTTGGAAGGTTCGACAGTTAAGGAGAAAGATCCGAACATTGATATCAGCGTAAACACGGTCTCAGTCATTTTAGATCTAAATGGTGAACAAGTGGCAAACCTACTGAATGATTTTGATGATCACCAATGGGTAAAAACTTTGCCAAATGAGGCAAACTGTAAAGCGGGCTGGAGCCAACAAATCACCGAAACAGGCGCACGCAAAACTTTCAAAGTGTCTGGCAAATCAATTGAAGCCGCCTACCTAACCGAAACGAATACTTATAACCTAAGATGTGACGAGATGGACTCAATGGAGTTTGAAACATCCGCAGAGCGCTGGTTCAACCCTGCACTAGGGTTGATTGAACAAGTTGAACTGTTGAAAGCAGAACAGACTCAAATCAGTGAAGAGAAAGCGACACTGAGCAAGATCGAGAAAGCATAAGCCGCTGTCTTATCTCATAGAAAAAAGGCTTTGGGGAGCACTCCAAAGCCTTTTGTTTAGGATCGAAATCCTTAGGGGTATTTTTTATTTGCCTCTAAGACTCAATCAGCAAGATGCGTGTTTCGTAAGGACGTAGAACTTGATGATTGGAAGTAATCGCGCTGGTCGCATTCTGATAGTTGGAAAGCAGATTCTTGGCTTTGCTCATATCAAAGCGCTCTGGTAACACACACTCCACTTCTTCGCCGTAGTAATTGTTAATACACAACAACGTTTGCTTATCGTTCTGGCGAGCGTAAGCAAAAATACGTTTGTGCTCTGGCAGCAAGTCCTCGTAACGACCATCAGTGATCACCGGTACCTGTTTACGCAGTTCAATCAGACGCTTGTAGAAGTAGAACACTGAGTTCAAATCGGCAATCGCGGCTTCTGCGTTGATCTCAGAATAGTTTTGAGCCACCTCTAACCACGGCGTGCCTTCAGTAAAGCCCGCGTGTTTCGCGCTGTTCCATTGCATTGGCGTACGTGAGTTATCACGCGACTTCTGTGCCAAAATCGCCATCATGTCGTCGTGAGATACGCCATCGCGATTGATCATGATGTCGTACATGTTCGTGCTTTCAACATCACGATATTGGCTGATTTCGGTGTAGCCTGGGTTGGTCATGCCGATCTCTTCACCTTGATAAACATAAGGCGTGCCTTGCATCATGTGTACCGATGCCGCAAGCATTTTGGCAGATTCAACACGGTATTGTTCGTCGTTACCTAATCGGCTCACAACGCGTGGTTGGTCATGGTTACACCAAAATAGCGCGCCCCACCCTTTGCCATTTAAGCCGGTTTGCCAATGGTTAAAGATCTGTTTCAGTTGGATGAAATCAAACGGTGCTTTCGTCCACTTATCACCATTCGGGTAGTCGACTTTCAGATGGTGAAAATTGAACACCATCGACAGCTCTTTGCCATCTTGGGCTGAGTATTGCTGACAATGATCTAGTGTGGTTGAAGACATTTCACCCACCGTCACGCTGCCATATTTCTGGAATACGGCTTCACTGATCTCTTGAAGGTATTCGTGCACACGTGGACCATCCGTGTAGAAACGGCGACCATCACCAATATCGTCACTTGGGAAATCTTGCTGCTTGGAAATCAGGTTGATAACGTCAAGACGGAAACCATCGACACCTTTCTCTGCCCAGAAGCTGATGACTTCTTTCACTTCTTCACGCACTACCGGGTTTTCCCAGTTTAAGTCCGCTTGCTCTTTAGCAAAAAGGTGCAAATAGTACTGACCCGTTTTTTCATCCAGCGCCCAAGCGTTGCCACCAAACTTAGATTGCCAGTTGTTTGGCTCTGCGCCATCAACAGGATCTTTCCAGATGTAGTAATCACGGTAAGGGCTGTTTTTGTCACCCAGTGCCGATTGAAACCACTTGTGTTCTGTCGAAGTATGGTTGACCACGATATCCATGATGATTCGAATACCCAGTTGGTGAGCCTCAGCCAACAGGGTATCGAAATCTTGCATGGTGCCGAAATCTGGGTTGATCGCATAGTAATCAGAAATGTCATAACCGTTGTCGATCATTGGCGATTGATAAACCGGCGTCAGCCAAATCGCATCCACACCAAGGTGTTTTAGATAATCCAGTTTAGAAATGATCCCTTTAATATCGCCCGTGCCTTTACTTCCACTGTCACAAAAGCTTTTTGGGTAAATTTGGTAGATGGTTGCGGTTTTCCACCAGCTCTCATCATGCTTGGTCATTGCCATTTCTAACGCTCACTTACCATTAAACGGAAACTTAAAAATCTTAAAAAATAGAGGAGATAAACGAGGCAGCCAAATCGCTGCCTCGGTTTGAATTACGCGTTAGCGGTTTCTAACTCGCCTTTCATCTGTGCGCGCTTATACAACACAAGCGTCAGCGCTACTGGGACCACAATCGCCACCAACATCGCCAGAGCAAAGACACCCCAGAACTGTGGTTGGATAGACAAGATGCCCGGTAAGCCGCCCACACCAATACCATTCGCCATCACACCTGCGCTGCCACAGATAGCAGCGGCAATCGCACTGCCGATCATCGCGCTCAGCATTGGGAACTTGTACTTTAAGTTGATACCGTACATTGCAGGTTCTGTTACACCAAGATAAGCAGAGATAGCCGCAGGCACTGAGATATCGCGCTCGCCGTGTTTTTTGCTGATGATAATGATGCCGACTACCGCTGAAGCTTGAGCAATGTTTGATAGTGCAATCAATGGCCAGATTGGCGTACCGCCTAGCTCTTGCATCAGTTGAAGGTCAACCGCATTGGTAGTGTGATGAATACCCGTAATCACCAAAGGTGCGTATAGGAAGCCAAAGATGGTTGAACCAATCATCGCGAAGTCACCCGTCATGGCTGCTTTTGCTGCGAAAGCAACGCCGTCACCCAACATACGACCAAATGGACCAATAATAGAATGCGCAAGAATCACAGATACGATGATAGAGACAAACGGCACCACAACGAGGTAAAGATATGAAGGAATGATTCGCTTTAAATTGGTTTCTATGAATGCCAAGGCGACACCCGCTAACATGGCCGGAATCACTTGCGCTTGATACCCCACTTTCTCGATGGCGAATAAGCCAAAGTCCCACACTTCTGGCACTTGCTTACCAATCAGATAGGCGTTCATTAACTGTGGCGAAACCAGTGTCACACCTAATGTAATCCCCAAAATCGGAGTACCACCGAGTTTTTTGACTGTTGACCAACACACGCCAACCGGTAAGAAGAAGAAAATCGCCTCACCAATTAGCCATAAGAAAGAGTGTACCGTTGCCCAAAACTGGCTGATTTCCGTTAGCGTTTGACCATCAAACATCTTGATGTCGCCAATCACGTTACGGAAGCCAAGAATCAGACCACCAGTGATGATCGCCGGTAACAATGGCACAAAGATTTCTGCAAGGTGAGAAATACCACGCTCAACAATGTTCATGTTTTGACGAGCTGCGTTTTTTGATTCGTCTTTGCTCGCTTCACTTTTACCCGTCAGCTCGATCAGTACTTTGTAAACCTCATCAACTTCAGTACCAATCACCACTTGGAACTGACCTGCGTTAGTAAAGCAGCCTTTTACCATAGGTAATGCGTCTAATTGTTCAATATCGGCTTTGTCAGTGTCATTCAACACGAAACGCAAGCGAGTTAAACAGTGGCTTACACTGGCAATATTGTCCGATCCCCCGACCAGTTCAATAAGACGCTGTACATCTTGACGCGCAATCTTACTCATAACTTTGTCCACCCTGTATTGGATACATTCAATTCATCATTTTATTTTTATAATGGGAACATTCCCATTCGATGATTTTTATATTGCCACTCCGCATTCAAAAACAAAATGGGAACAGTCCCATTAATTGAGAACGATCACAGTATAATTTTAGAGCAAACCATCGAAAGGAGGATTATTAACGAACTGGTTGCTGGGTAAAGTGCACCACAGACTCATCACCATTTAATTGATTAATCAGCATGTTAGCGGCCTTTTCACCTGCGAGAGAGTAACCGGGGTCCACACTGAAAACATTTGGAAAAAGGAAGGAAAGTAGCTCATTGCCACCCACACCAGTAACCACGACATCTTCACGCCCTCTTTCTTGCAGGCGCTTAATCACCCCAAGAGCAATGGTATCACTAGCACAAACGATGGCTTGCGTGTCGGATTGAACGACTTGATCCACCAGATGATAAGCACTTTCATGGCTAAGCTTGCCGGTTTGAAAACAAGGTTCGATGCGCTTTTTCTCACACCAAGATTGGTAAGTCTTCAGGCGAGCAAGCCCCGTCGTACGGTCTTCTGGATCAACGCCGATATAAGCAATGCGAGAAATAGATTGTTGCTCTAGGTGTGACAACGCCATCTCAATAACGCCTTGGTTATCGTAATTAATAGAAGAGACTAGCTTGGTATCCATCGCGATCACGACAATGCGATTGCCCCACTCCGCTAACGCTTGCTCATCACACCCAGTAAAACCAAACACGATAACACCATCGACATTACGGCGTTTAAGTACGTTTAAATGTTCGTTGGTCTTTTCACGATCGAACTGACTTTCCATGATCACCACGTCATACCCTGCTGAATACAAAGCATTGAGCATAGTGCCGACGGCACGGTTTTCTGAAGGGGAATCCAAACGAGATATAATCACCCCGATCACTTTCTGGCTGCCCCCACGCATCGACTGTGCAGACTTAGAAGGTACATAACCAGATTCACGAATGATTCTTTCTACCTTCTCTCGCGTTTGCGGTTTCACCTTAGGATCATTGGTTAACACACGGCTTATTGTCGATTTACCAACACCTGCCAATTTCGCGATATCAAGAATAGTGAGTTTTTTGCTCATAAGTGATCAAACTAAAAGTTGGATTTAAATAAAAGGGAAGCAGCGGCTTCCCTTATCTCAATCAGTAATGAAGATTACTTGTTTAGGTATGCAGGAACGTCTGCAATGCTGTCGAGAACAACCGTAGCAATCGCTTCGCCTTGTTCGGTAACTGGTTTACCAGTGCGAACCAAAACCTTAGTACCAACACCAGCCGCTTCAGCCGCCATCAAGTCTTCGGCTTTATCACCAATCATCACTGACTTAGCCATGTCGATTTTCAAAAAATCACGAGCAGAGATGAACATGCCTGGTTTTGGCTTACGACAATCACAATCTTGTTTGTATTCGCCGATACCGTGTTCCGGATGGTGAGGGCAGTAATAGATGCCATCAAACTCAACACCGTTGTCGGAAAAGTTCCAGTCCATCCATTGAGTCAAAGAAATGAAACGATCTTCGCTGAATTTACCACGTGCAATGCCTGATTGATTGGTCACAAGCACCAACAGGTAGCCTTTATCTTTCAGCGCTTTCGTCGCTTCAAAGACACCGTCAATGTACTCAAAATCATGTTCGTCATGAACGTAGCCATGGTCAACGTTGATCACGCCGTCACGATCGATAAAAACAGCAGGTTTTGCCAAAACGTATTTCTCTATTTACTCGGTTTCATCAGATTATTACATACCTTATAAGCACTCACACTATCTAATTGGTATGAGGAAGTGACAAAACAGTTGATTTGTCACCCGAGAATCGGTAAATCTTGAATATCCCTCTTTTATATCCCGTTCCGCCGAACATCTTCTTGCTTGATTTCCTAACAAAACACCCATACTTTTAGACGTCTAGACGTAGAAATATCTATTGACTTACTACTGCTTAACCCATAGCATCAACTGAGAATTGAGATAGAGTTCAAAATTTACTCCTGTTAAAAGCCGTTTTTAACAGCGAAGTTCCCAGTATCTCTGTGCAGGTTGAAACATGATAGAAATTAAAAACGTCAATAAAGTGTTCTACCAAGGCAGTAAGGAAATTCTTGCCCTTAAGGACATTAACTTAAATATCGCGAAGGGCACCATCTTTGGTGTTATCGGCTCATCGGGCGCGGGTAAAAGTACTCTGATCCGTTGCGTGAATATGCTGGAAGCCCCAACATCAGGCTCCATCATTGTTGATGGCGTAGACCTGACCAAACTCAACAAGAAACAACTGGGAGAAACCCGCCGCAACATCGGGATGATCTTCCAACACTTTAACCTGCTATCGTCTCGCACCGTTTTTGATAATGTCGCACTCCCTCTTGAGTTAGCAGGCAAAGACAAATCGCAAATCACAACAAAAGTGACTGAGTTGCTTAAACTGGTTGGCCTTTCTGACAAGCACGAAAGCTACCCAGCAAACCTAAGTGGCGGTCAAAAGCAGCGTGTGGCGATTGCACGTGCTCTGTCTTCTGATCCAAGTGTTTTGTTGTGTGACGAAGCGACCAGCGCACTCGACCCTGCAACGACGCAGTCAATCCTAGAACTTCTAAAAGAAATCAACCGCAAACTGGATATCACGATTCTGCTTATCACTCACGAAATGGAAGTGGTTAAGAGCATCTGCCACGAAGTGGCGATCATTGGTGATGGTGAACTTGTGGAAAAAGGCACCGTGGGTGAAATCTTCGCTCATCCGAAGACAGCTCTGGCACACGAGTTCATTCGCTCTACTTTGGATCTTTCTATTCCAGAAGATTACCAAGCTCGCTTACAAACTACGCGCGTAGAAAACAGCTACCCGTTGGTTCGCCTAGAATTTACTGGTGCAACCGTGGATGCCCCTCTGATGACGCAAATCGCTCGTAAGTACAACATCGACGTGAGCATCCTAAGTTCCGATCTGGACTACGCTGGCGGCGTGAAGTTCGGCATGATGGTCGCAGAACTGTTTGGTAGCGAAGAAGATGATAACGCAGCAATTGAATTCCTGCGTGAGCACAACGTGAAAGTAGAGGTACTTGGCTATGTCCTTTAATACGATTTCTGAATGGCTGAGCTTAAACAGCAACCTACTTTTGGGCGCAACGTGGGAAACCTTTTACATGGTGGCAGTTGCTGGCATCGTTGGTTTCGCGGTTGGCATCCCTCTTGGTGTAATTCTGCACACCACTAAAAAAGGGGGCTTGCTTGAAAACACCAAGCTAAATGGCGTTCTTGGCGCGATAGTCAACATTGGCCGTTCAGTGCCTTTCCTAGTATTGATGGTTGCGATTATTCCAGTAACCAAGCTGCTTGTCGGTACGTTTATTGGTACAACGGCAGCGATTGTTCCACTCACGATTGGTGCAATCCCATTTGTGGCGCGTCTAATCGAAGGCGCACTACTGGAAGTTCCATCAGGTTTGGTTGAAGCTGCGCAATCTATGGGTGCGACACCAACACAAATCATCACAAAAGTTCTGCTTCCTGAGGCAATGCCGACTATTGTTAACTCAGTGACGATTACCCTAGTAACACTAGTAAGCTATTCAGCAATGGCGGGGACAGTAGGCGGCGGCGGTCTTGGTGACGTAGCCATCCGTTATGGCTTCCACCGTTATGATGTAGTCATCATGGCCGTGACTGTCGTGATGCTGATTGTTCTAGTACAAATTATTCAGTCTATCGGTGATGCAATCGTTCGCCGCGTAGACCACAGATAAGAATTGAAAATACCAATTATAAGGAGATAAAGATGAAATTTAGCCTTAAGAGTCTTTTGACTGTTGCAACTGCCGCTTCTGCACTTGTTCTAGCAGGTTGTGGTGATAAAGAAGTCGACGCAAACAAAGTAAAAGTTGGCGTAATGGCGGGTGCAGAGGCTCAAGTTGCTGAAGTTGCAGCAAAAGTTGCGAAAGAGAAATACAACTTGGATGTTGAGTTGGTGACGTTCACTGATTACGTTACACCAAACGCTGCGCTAGATGATGGCTCAATCGACGCAAATGCGTTCCAACACAAGCCATACCTAGACCAGCAAGTAACTGACCGTGGCTACAAGCTAGTAACAGCTGGTAACTCTTTCGTATACCCAATTGCGGGTTACTCTAAGCAAGTTAAATCGGTTGCTGAGATCGAAGATGGCGCTCGTATCGCGGTACCAAACGATCCAACAAACCTTGGTCGTTCTCTTCTACTTCTTGAGCAACAAGGTTTGATCGAACTGCGTGATGGCGTAGGTCTACAAGCAACAGTACGTGACATCGTTGGTAACCCGAAAAACATCACTATCGTGGAGCTAGATGCAGCACAACTTCCACGTTCTCTTGATGACGTAGCGGTTTCTATCATCAACACGACTTACGCAAGCTCAATCGACCTAACACCTGAGCGTGACGGTATCTTCGTAGAAGACAAAGAGTCTCCATACGTAAACCTAATCGTTGCTCGTGAAGACAACGTTCAAGCAGCTAACGTACAAAACTTCGTGAAAGCATACCAAACAGATGAAGTTTACGAAGCAGCGAAAGACATCTTCAAAGGTGGCGTAGTGAAAGGTTGGTAATCCCCTTTTTCTACAACACTTGAAACTTAAAAAGGGCGCTCATCAGAGCGCCCTTTTTGCATTTGTTTTCATTGCGGTTTTATATCGTTAGAACAGCTGAACTTCGTCTTGCTCAACCTTCTTTTGCTCCTGCTCTGGCTGCGAATCCACTTGCGGATGTTTAAACACATAAGGCGCTAAAAACGCAGTAAAAGGGATAGTAAGCACAATGCCTACACTGCCCGCTAACGCATTCACCACTGCGAGTCCTACCAGCGGCATGTTCATAAACTGGCTTGCTGGCATGTTAAGTCCCCACACCATCATGATGGTCGTTAATGAGCCACCAGCAAACGCCAAAATCAAGGTGTTAGTCATAGTGCCCATGATGTCTCGACCAATGTTCATCGACGCTCTAACCAACTGCTTTGGTTTGAGTTTCGGGTCGGTTTGTTGCAGCTCCGCGTACGCCGATGCAATCGAAATCGCCACATCCATAACAGCGCCAAGTGCCGCAACGACAATCGTCACGAACATCAACCAACGGATGCCCATCTTCACCGACGTTAGGTAAATCACGTCTTCGCCTTTGTCGAGGTAAATGCCCGACAAGTGTGCCATTTCACCAAACCACTGCGCCATTACACCCGCAGCGATTACGCCAAGTAACGTGCCGCCCATGGCGCATAAACTCTTCCGGTTATAGCCAGAAACGAGAATAAAACTGACCACGATGATCACCACCATCAATAAGATGCTAACCAACATCGGATTCCAACCCGCAAAAATACTCGGCACCAATACGCCAACGATCAAGGCGGCAGTAAAATAGAGCGCGACCATCGAGTTGATGCCCTCTTTCTTACCAAAGCTCAGCAGCAGCGCACAAAACAGCGCAAGCATCAGGTAAATCGCATCTGATCGTTTGTGGTTATACGCCCAATAAACGGTGCCATTGGTGGTTTCGCGGATCATCATAATGAAAGTATCGCCTTCACTGACATACACGTTGTGCTGGCGACTAAGAGGATTGGTAACTTCCACCTCTAAGCCTTCGCTCTCTCCCTCAAGGATTTTTGCCATGAAAACTTGTTTACCTGTCATCACATCCGGCACGAGCGGATCTGGTGCAACATGGTTTGAAATAGAACGCGTGACAGTCGCTTCAACAAACTCTTGTTGCTGGCGAGATTTAGGACGGAAATCTTCACTCCACGAAGAAGAAAACTGAAAGATAAGCGTGGAGATAAGGGTAATCAGTAGGGTGAAACCCCATCGGTTATAGATTCTTTTGATCATGAAGCACTCTTCTACATCACTCACTCAAACGAGCTTTGCCTCTGGTGAGTAAAATTAGGCGCGGTAAAGATTACCGCGCCCACATGCAGGGTTAATGAGTTGGGTTACAACCTGCGACTTTCTCATCAAGGGTCGCCGCGTCTTTGTTAGGGTTAACAAAGTAGCTAGACGAATCATTGATGTTCACAGACTTAACAATCGCTGGATATTTCGGGTTTTCTAAGTCAATCGAGACACAGATTTCCATGTTCTTCAATTGATCCCATAGCGCTTTGCCTTCGCCCTCACGCAGTGTCGTGATATCACCACTTGGTAGGTATTGAGTGAATGACCAGTTACCAACGCTGCCACTGAAATCTGCCACGTTGATACCTTTGTTCTCTTCAACATACTCCGTCAGCATATCGCGAATTGCATAAACTTGTTCATTCACTGAGTCGTAGAACACGTCGTCTTTGCTCGCCCAACCAAACTTCTGGATTTGCGAACCAAAGCGGTAGCTGTTCATCGCCACTTTGTAAGTCGCGTTTGGATCGAACTGCTCGCCACCAATGCTGGTGATATTTACGCGGCTACCTTCATTCGTCACCGTGTTGTTTTCATCTAGCTCTAAAGACGGTTTACTTAGATCCACAGTGAACTCGATGTCACCATCGAATTGATCGTACAGGTAAGCTGGCGCGCCTTTCTTAAACGACACCGTAATGTCACCCGGTTGATACTGGTTGAAGTAAGAGTAAGACCACTCAATGAAGCGTTTTAGGTTTGCACCTGTCATCTCAACGCCAAGCAAGGTGTTATCGTACTTGTACAAGTTGGTCGATTTACCTTTGGTGTACACTTCACCATCGATAAGATTTGATTGATCAGAGAACAGCGACGCAGCAGACACAACCGCACCATTACCCTCACCGACCGCCTCTTCGATTGTCTGCATTTGGATTTGGTTAATCACGTCCATTAATGGCGTATCAACCACTTTCGCAAGGTGAATCGTCGAGTACAAACGCTCTGCCGTGTAGTTGTAATCCGTCGCAGTCGCTTCATCTGGGTAACCCGTTGCGCTTGGTGTGAAGTTACCCGTTACACGGCCAAGCTCGCGAGTGGCGTCTTCAACCGAGATATCGTGCACGTATTGGAATTTAGCTTGCAGCGCTTGCTCTTCTTCCACTTTCTTCGTGCCAATGTTGGTCAATGTGGTGTCTTCCATCGTCCACTTGCCATCGACTTTCTTCAATTGAATTTCAGCTTTCGCTAGGTAAGCACCCCACTTGCCCGGCTCAATGATTTTCACGCTTTGCGCGCGATTGTCTTGGTTGTATTCGCCAGACTTCGCTTTATCTTCAATCAGCGTATTTTCACCGCCAATTTCTGATGTGGATTTACTGATTGGGGTAACAGTGCCATCAGCATTCACTTGCTCGATGTAGTTGGCGTGTTCGTGACCCGCTAGAATAACGTCAAATTTATCCGCCATTGCAGACGCGATTTCGTAAACGCCCACACCACCGTCTTCTTGTCGGCCTAGGTGAAGCGCACCAACAATCACATCTGGATTGTATTCAGACACCAGTTGGTCAACCGCTTCTTTGGTTGCATCCAATTCGTTCTCAAACTTCAAACCTTTGAAGTGATCCGGTGCAGATGCTTCCCAGTTCGGCACGTTCGATGGCGTTAGACCAACGACCGCCACTTTCACGCCTTCTACTTCAAACATTTGGAACGCGCGAATGTAGTTCACATCGTTGCTTTCCCATTTGATGTTTGAAGACAGTACCGCACCATTAAAATGATCGAGGTTGCGATCGACAAACGAACGCTCAAAGTTGAATTCATGGTTGCCTGGTACCCAAACGTCAAAGCCAAGAGAGTTCATGCTCTCGACCACTGGGTGAGTTGGATCATCGTTGAATAGTTGCGCGGAGTTGCCCTGAACCGTATCACCGATATCAATCAGAATCATGTTTGGATGTGCCGCTTTTTGATCAGCAAGCAAAGTGGCCACACGAGTAATACCAGCGTCATCGTCTTCTGCGTTCAACGCGTAGTCAAAACCAAACAAACGACCGTGTAGATCCGATGTTGCGGCGATAGCAATGGTTACTTCATCCGCTTGTGTTGCTTCACCTTTCACAACCACATCAGGCGTGTTAGTCAGTGTTTTGCCTTCTGCGACTACAGGGCTGTAGTCCGATGGAACTTCTACGTATTTCGTATCGTCGTCATTGCAGCCAGCCATCAGGCCGACAACAGCAATACAGACGAGGCTTCGTTTAAATAATGTCATCACAATTCCTTCCAGATTATTTTTTTATATATATTTTCGGAAGGGGCCCTCTTCCCAAAACCTTAAAAAGGATATGGATGTTATTTTAATTTTTTGAGAAGCAAACGTTTCAATGCTTATAAAGCATGCAACTGAGTTACATTTTTCTTTGAATATGAACAAAGATCACAATCAAGGGGATGAGAGGAATGGTCAGTGAAAATGCTTTTTGAATCAATATATTGATAAAATCAATAATAGATAATTTTACTGATCAGGTTTGATTCATTTATATCGATAGAAAAAAGCTGGCATAGACGCCAGCTTTAAAGAATAGACTACTTGATGTGGTCCCAAGAGATGTTGGAGACAATTCGGCAATCGTCACACTTAAAGTAGAAAATGTCGTGCAGCGGTTCGTCGAGTAACCAGTCACCACCACATTTTGGACACTTGCGCGCTTTTTCCGCTTCAAGTGACTCACCACCGACGCGGTATTGGTAGTAGTACGTTGGAATCTTGGTGATGTATTCAATACGGCCACGCAAATCCCAACCACGGCGGAACAACACACTGTCTGAGTCGCAAATTTCATGCAGCGCAGCGTGTTCAGCGCGGCAACCACCCGCCATTTGGATTTCATCACACGCTTGCCATTCGGTTTGCCATTTCACCACCGCTTTATGGTCACCATTCAGTGTTGCCCCATTACGGTAAAGTGGAATTGGCAACAGCGTCTCACCACTGCGCAGTGGAGAGCAGGTATGCACGTAAGTGGTGTAAAGTACTTGCCAGCTTGGTGTTTCTTCTTCCGCCGCTTCTTCTGAATTCAAATCACGACCCAACATGCGCATTTTCGGCGCAAGCAACGACGCTTCCGACAAACGATTCATGCACACTTTGACGAAATCAGAATGGTAGCGAGGATGCAAACTGTCTTGCTCTGGGCAAACGACGCGAACATAAAACTCGCCATCACCCATTACGATAGGAAATTCACGACCCAGAACTTGTCCGTTGTAACGCAGTGCGTCCATCAGACCATTAATCGCTTTATCTACGGCGCTTACGGTAGTGTTATCAAAACACTCAAATTGCAACTCAACAACGTACATGCTTACACCGCTGCCTCAAGTTTGCTTAGAAACTCGGTCAGTGTTTCAGCCAATACGTCACGTTTATCAGAACCCAAGCGCTCAAGAATCACATTACCCGTTAAGTTACAGATTGAAATCACATCCAGCTCGGCATCAGTCGCTGCAATAAATACCGTCGGCTTTAGTTTTAGACGACGCTGAGTCACCAGGTGACCAAGAATGTTCTCTTGCAGACGAGTAAAGTCATCGTCACTCCAAACTTGCAGCAGTGTCAGTTCATTGCCTTGCCAAGTCGCGTCCATATCAGCACTGTATTGCGAACCATAGAAAAGCTTAATGTCTTCATGCAACGTCAATTCAATTGCATTCTCAACGTTGGTGAAGTCTGCCATCTCTTCACGTAGAACCGATTTCCACAAAACGACCTCATCGCGTTTCTCTTCTACACATGGAGAAACAAGATCAGCAAGCTCTTCACTGCGTGGCAGTTCGTTGTGTTTGTCTTGCCAAGCTTGTTGGTAGCGCAGGCTAAAATCCTGTAGAGCCTGAGGAACGGTTTGGGTCATGAAGGTCTCCTGGTTTGTTTTTATCAGGTTGCGGTATCTGCCGGATGGCAATTAATCAGCGGATTCAGTAAAATTCTCGCCATTCTAATCGAAAATGACCACAAAGTATGAGCAAATATTCTGACGCTAAAGAGCTTGCTGGCCTGACTCTGGGTAAAAAGACCGAGTACGCAAACCAATACGACGCGAGCTTGCTGCAACCTGTTCCTCGCAGCTTAAACCGTGACGACCTTGAACTTGGCGACAGCCTCCCGTTTATGGGCCACGACATTTGGACGCTGTACGAGCTATCTTGGCTAAACAGCAAAGGCTTGCCTCAAGTTGCGGTTGGCGAAGTGTACATTCCAGCAACCAGCGCAAACTTGATTGAGTCAAAGTCGTTCAAACTGTACTTAAACAGCTACAACCAAACGCGTTTCGCTACTTGGGAAGAAGTGACTGAGCGTTTGACGCAAGACCTATCGGCATGCGCAGGTGAGCAAGTACTTGTGGAAGTAAACCCAGTAACTCATTACACCAACCAACCTATCGTGACGATGGAAGGCGAGTGTATTGACGCTCAAGACATCGAAATCACCAGCTACGATTTTGATGCTGCACTGCTTGAAGGAGCTGCTGGTGATGAGCAAGTAGAAGAAATTCTTCACAGCCATCTACTAAAATCGAACTGTTTGATCACCAACCAGCCAGACTGGGGCAGCGTAGAAATTCGCTACCAAGGCGCCAAGCTTGATCGTGAGAAGTTGCTTCGTTACCTCGTTTCATTCCGTGAGCACAACGAGTTCCACGAGCAATGTGTTGAGCGCATTTTCACTGACTTGATGAAGTACTGCCAGCCAACAAAACTGACGGTATTTGCACGTTACACACGTCGTGGTGGTCTGGATATCAACCCTTACCGTTCAACGGAACAAGACAAGCCCACGCACAATAACCGCATGGCGCGTCAGTAATCTGAGTTGAGAATCAAAAGCGCTTGAGTTCCACACTCAGAAACTAATTACTTAAATACTCAAAAACGCTCAGCTATCTGTTGGATTGCTGGGCGTTTTTCTCTACTATTGTTTATTCAAAAACACGTAATTTACGACACAGTTCGAGGGAACGAAAAGGATGTTTTGGGACAGTTCGCGTCTATTTAGGCTGATTGGCTTTCTTTGCTTATTACTAGCACAGCCACTTCACGCGACCATTTTATCTTCCGCTTTACTTAATGAAGCTCAACAACTTGCTGAGATTGAGCCTTCACAAGCCAAACAAGCGGCCAAAAACTACCTATTGCAACGCGAGCTGACAGAGCGTCAAGAGAACGGAAGCCCGTCTGCTATGTCTCGTGAAGAGACCGATCGCAGTATCCGCACGCCAAGCAGTACCATCGAAGCACACAAGATCATTGCCCAAGCCGATTACACCATGGGGAACATTCGTTCTGCTATCAATAACCTTGATGAAGCCGAACGTCTTGCCAAAGAATACCAATTGCCATACATGAACCTGGACGTGCAGCTAATGCGCAACCAAATGATTTGGATGTATGACAAAAACTACGCAGCCGCAGAAGAAAAACTCGATCAAATCGAAAAACAGATTGAAGACGCCAACCCTGTATTGCAACGCACCGACAGCGTGCATTATCGCTTAGTGATGCAGCGTGCGCTACTGGCAGCAAACAGTGGTGATAGCGTTAACGCCGACCGTTTATACGCACAAGCTAAAACCATGCTGAAAGATAACCGCTCGGACCTGATTTTAATTGATTACCACACCGCCGTAGGCGAATTTTATCTCAATGATAAAAAGTACAACCTCGCCCTTTCTGAACTGCTATACGGCTATTGGCAGTCAATCGAGAGCGACAGCGGTGCACGCTTAGCAAAAGTAAATCGTTTATTAGCGCGCCTGTTTCAAGAACGCCGCGTGTATGACAAAGCGATCGAGTACCTCTCTCAGGCCGCAGACTTTTACGATAGCTACCCAAGCTCGCCTATTCTGGCCGATGTGCTAGAGCAAATGGGTGACATCTATTTCTACCAAGGCAAATTTAATCTGGCTTTGGTGCACTACTTCAACGTACTGGACCATGACAGCACAAGTAAGAATATCAACCGCATTATCAAGATCCGTTTGAGCTTAGCGGCAACCTATCTCCAGCTTTATAACTACGCATTAGCAGAGCAGTACCTTGACCGCTCTATGGATTTGCTTGCATACGCAGACCTACCACAACTAGAAGCGAAAGCGGCATTACTGCAATCGGGATTGGCTTACCACCAAAATGAAAGTAAAAATGTCATAAATAATGCGAAAAAAGCACTCGACCTGATCGAGAAGGCACCGGACGATACAGGCTTTATCAAACAGCAGTCTTACCGCCTACTGGGCTTGGGGTATGAGCAAGCAGGCGAATACCAACTGTCGTTACAAGCCTACAAAAAGTACACCAGTCTTGTGCGATTAGAGCAAAAGCAACTTAACCAAATCAGTGAGGATGCCTTTCGCCAGCAAAAAGAGTTTGCCGAACAAAGCATTCATTATGTCGGCCAAGCGGACAAGCTTGCACAAGTTGAGATGGAACATCTCAAGTTCCAAAAGATTTCATTCGCCCTGTTCATTACTGTGCTGGTGATGTTCTTATTCATCATGCGTCGTGGTGTGATCATGCAGCGTCAAACATCACAAATCGACAAGCTACGTAATGATCTCTTCACCCACTCGCGTTCGCGTCTACGTAACTTACGTATGTTGAACGTGAAACTGTCGCGTTCGTTGAAGAAATCGAGCGATACGTTTGAACAATGGCAAATGGGCGAACTGATCCACGAGCCCCTCAACGACCGCCTACGCTTTGTGATGATCGACTTACCATTCTTACGAAGTATGTACGTACAACACGGCTACAAAGCTGGTTTGGAACTAGAGCGGGCTTTTGGTGAGTTCTTGGCAGAACGTATCCAGAAACCAACACGTTTGTACCACTTCTCAGATGCAAACTTACTGTACATCGAACCCAATGCTGATCGCGATGCTTCTGCGGAAGCCACATTCAACAAATTCCAAAGTTGGGTGGATGAGTTTGCGGCCAAACACCATGTGAATCGCACGATTCGTATGGGTATCAGTGATTACCCTTTCTTGCCACGTGCCTACACCGCCATTAATGATGAAGAACTGCTCGACTTATTATTGCTCGCGACGCACATTGCCCGTGAGGTCAGCTTAAAAGATAAACACAGCCATTGGGTGTTCTTGAAGGCGATTGATAACGCGCCCGCCGCAAGCTTTGCAACCGGTAACATAAGAACCGCTTGCCAACATGCCATCAACCAAGGGCTAATAAAGATTCATTCTTCGTACAAGAATGAGGACGACATCAAAAAAATATTAAAAAACGGATAATTAACCAACGGTTGAGCATAATCAGTGATGACGCTATAAAGTTTTTTGTTATTATCAAATAATCGTCAGTAGTACATGGACTTAACCGTAGTCACTTCATGGGAATCTTGGAATCCGATATTCAGTCGCAGCTTCATCAGCTGAGTTGTCAACTTGACCAACTCAGGCTGACTCATCGTGATACTTCGCTCAAATTTAAACGTGAGCAGCAAGTTCTGAAGCGAGTTGTGGCATCATTGTCTTCTGCTTGTCAGGGTTCAAACTCTCAAGTAACCAACTACCTGCTCGAAATTCAGCAAGAACTGGAACATCAAAAAGATGTCAGCGCGCTGATCCCTCGTTTAGCAGTGCTAGAAAGAATGCTCAAACAGCAGTCTAAGGCGATGGAAAAACAAAACGGCTATCTCGACGAACAAATCAAACACAGTGGTGAGACGCTTCAGCGCATCACAGGTTTGCCTGCGCAGCTAAAACGCGAACTGCGAAATCTCATGAGCTTTTCTGAAGTTCATGCGGGTAAAAAAGTTGACCAAGCAACCAAGCTACTGAGCATTTATGAGCGTGCGCTCAAGATCATCACATCCAACTCACGCCTTAACCTTGGCGAGCTAGAAAACGGGCCAGATAAATCACAACTGGAATGTTTAGCCAGCGACCTCCAGCACACGATTACCGAGCTCGACTTTGAAGGCGAATCGGGTGATCAATTGTTGGATATCCGTGCCAAACTGCTTTTGGGTGTGAACGCTGAGTCACTGATTGAGCTGACGTTAAATACACTTAAACTGGTCGTCGAAGCCACTAAGTACGAGCGTAAATCATCAGAACAGTTCCTAGAGCAACTCAATACTTCGCTTTCAAGCAATCTGAAAACCGTTCATCAGAACGTCGATCAGCATCAAACCTACTTCGAACATCGCCAAGAATTGAATTCAGAGATGACTACCTTGGTGGAACGCAGCCAAGAATCTCTGGAACATGCACAAGATCTCGAAGAGTTGAAAGGTGAAGTATCACCATTGCTGGCCAAGATGGCCTCTTTGACTGAGCGCTTAAGAATGACCGAAGAGCGCGAACAAGCCCTTCAAGAACGCTTAAGCTACAGCAAAAACCAGCTTGAAGCCGTCTTTGAATCAACGCAAGATTATCGTCGTCGCTTGGAAGATCAAGCACAGCGCATGCTGCTAGACCCATTGACCAAGGTATATAACCGCGCGGCTTTTAATGATCGTTTAGAGTTAGAATATCGTCGTTGGATTCGCTCACAACAAAACCTTCGTGTTGTACTGTTTGATGTCGATAACTTCAAAGCCGTTAACGACAGCTATGGCTACACTGCTGGCGACAAAGCATTGAAGATTATTGCTCGCACCATGAGCAAGCGCATCGCCGATACCGAAACCGTCGCTCGATTTGGCGGTGAAGAGTTCATCATGCTTATCCCTGAGCAATCGGAAGAATACACGCTTGAATTGATGAAGCACATTCAGCGTGATATCAGTAAGTTGCCATTCAAGTTCCGCGAACAAAACATCATGATTACGCTGACGGCGGTTTCCACTTCCTTCAAAGAAGCAGACAACCCTGAGTACGTCTTAGATCGTCTTGGTAACATGCTAAGAGATGCCAAGCAGCGTGGTAACAGTCAGGTGAACTGGAACTAAAAAGCGTTCAAAAAACAACCAAACGAACGCTTTTTACGTGCTGTTTTGTCATATTGCCTCAAATTTTCAACGAGTTATCACGTTTCTCCCTTATCAGTCTGCTAAGCTGTTTAAACGCTATAAAACAAAGTCTGCCAACCACTGAGTAAAACGATACGTATAAACTGACAGGTGAGTTGGTTTCTTCCCTCAAAAGAATGCATTAGCAAGGAGGCCTTATGATTACCCATATAAGCCCCGCAGGTAGCATGGATTTGCTATCCCAACTGGAAGTTGAACGTCTTAAGAAAACCGCATCGAGTGAGTTATACCAACTCTATCGTAACTGTACGCTCGCGGTCCTCAACTCCGGCAGCCACACCGATAACTCAAAAGAGCTATTAGACAAATACCTTTCATTCGATGTGAACGTGGTTAGACGTGAGCGCGGCATCAAGCTTGAATTAGCGAATCCGCCTGAGCATGCATTTGTCGATGGCGAAATCATTAAAGGTATTCAAGAGCATCTATTCTCTGTTCTACGTGACATCGTGTACGTGAACATGCACTTGGCGGACAACCAACGCCTTAATCTCACCAATGCTACGCACATTACCAACCTTGTATTTGGCATTCTGCGCAATGCGGGCGCCCTAACTCCGGGCATCGAGCCAAATCTTGTCGTGTGTTGGGGTGGCCACTCAATCAATGCAACCGAATACCAATACACTCGCGAAGTAGGTAACGAGCTTGGCCTTCGTGAGCTGAACATCTGTACAGGCTGTGGCCCTGGTGCAATGGAAGGACCAATGAAAGGGGCAGCGATTGGTCACGCCAAACAGCGTTACACTGAGCAGCGCTACCTTGGTTTGACAGAGCCTTCAATCATTGCTGCAGAGCCACCAAACCCTATCGTGAATGAACTGGTGATCATGCCAGACATCGAGAAGCGTCTCGAAGCCTTTGTACGTATGGCGCACGGCATAGTGATCTTCCCAGGTGGTCCGGGTACGGCAGAAGAGTTGCTGTACATCTTGGGCATCATGATGCACCCAGATAACGCCGACCAACCAATGCCAATCGTGCTAACGGGTCCAAAAGAAAGCGAAGCTTACTTCCGCTCAATCGATGCTTTCATTGCAGATACGCTGGGTGAAGAAGGCCAGAAACACTATCAAATCGTTATTGATGATCCGGCCGAAGTCGCTCGTATCATGAAGCGTTCGATGGAAGATGTTCGCCAACACCGCAAAGAAAAAGGCGATGCCTACAGCTTTAACTGGTCAATGAAGATCGAACCAGAATTCCAATTGCCTTTTGAGCCAACTCACGATGCGATGGCAAGCCTAGATTTGCACTTGAACCAACAACCACAGGTACTGGCTGCGAGCTTACGTCAGGCTTTCTCTGGCATTGTTGCGGGTAACGTAAAAGCAGAAGGCATTCAAGAAATCGAACGTCATGGTCCATTTACCATCAACGGCGATCCCGTGCTAATGAAGAAGCTGGATAAGTTACTGAAAGACTTTGTTGAACAACACCGCATGAAACTACCAGGCGGAACGGCCTATGAGCCATGTTACCGAATTGCCCATCAGGAAAATGGTGGTCGATAGATAACTCAGCTTTGGTTACACTAGGGGCATTACGCCCCTTTTTTATTGCTAAGTCATTATGTCTATTCATCTTGTTATTATTGATGCCCTAAACCTGATTCGTCGCGTGCACTCTGCACAACCCGATCCGACCGACATAGCAAGAACTATCACGACGACAGGACGAACGCTAACTCGCATCCTTTCTGAAGCTCAACCTACGCACATCATCGCGGTGTTTGATCATCATGAACAAGATAGAGGCTGGCGCGCTGAAATTCTTCCGAACTACAAGCAAAATCGTAAGCCTATGCCAGAGCCGCTAATGCAGGGATTGGATGCCATCCAACAAGCTTGGTGGGAAGAAGGCATTGATTCACTATTGTCTGAAGGCGATGAGGCCGATGATTTAGTCGCAACACTGGCAACTAAAGTGGCGAGCCACGGCGAAAAGGTCACGATTGTCTCGACCGATAAAGGCTACTGCCAACTGCTCTCCCCGACTCTTCAGATCCGAGATTACTTCCAACACCGTTGGCTAGATGAACCGTTTATCGAAAAAGAGTTTGGCGTAAAACCATCTCAGCTCGCGGATTATTGGGGTTTGACAGGAATCAGCTCAAGCCAAGTTCCGGGTATTCCGGGTGTTGGCCCTAAAGCAGCCAAAGAGATCTTAACTCAATTCGAAGACATTGAAGCCGCTTACGCTAGCGAAGAACTGGTACCGAAATATCGTAAGAAGTTTGATGAACATATTGAGTCGGCACGCTTATGTAAACGCGTAGCAGCACTTAAATGCGATATTGAACTAGGTTTCAACCTACAAGACATTCGCTTTACCGGACCAAACAAAGCGGAATAGCAATCGACTTCAAACACTAAAAAAGCGCCTATTGCCGGTAATGCCGATCAGTTAAGAAATTAATAGACTGATCAATTGAACGATCCCACCAGTGTGTAAAAATCCGATAGAC